>NZ_JBEXGU010000069.1:0-43477 GCF_040607515.1 Streptosporangium sp. NPDC005286
GGGGCGCCGACCGGCCGGTCGGCGCCCCTGAAGAGCCGTGCCGCGCACGCGCGGGGCACGGCTCCCGGCGGCGGACGGCGTCCGGCCGTACGGTCAGGGCACCGAACGGATCTTCCAGACGAGGGCGGCGCCGAGCAGGGCGAGGGCCGCGGAGGTCAGGTAGAGGACCGGATAGCCGCCGAGACCGGCCACGATGGGACCGGCGATGACCGGGCCGAGCACCTGGGGTCCCGAGTTGGCGATGTTGATGACACCGAGATCCTTGGCACGTCCCTCGGCGGCCGGCAGGACCTGGGTGACCAGGGCGTTGTCGACCGAGAGGTAGATGCCGAAGCCGACCCCCATGATCGCGGCGCCGACCGTCGCCACCGGCCACAGCGGCCAGAACGCGAGCATCACCGCGGGGACCACGCTGATCAGGCCGGAGGCCGTGACGAGCGCCCTGCGGCGGCCGAGCCGGTCGGAGACGACGCCCGCGACGACGGTGGTGAGCACGACCGTCGTGGTGTAGATCAGGATCAGCGTGAGCAGGCCGTCCTCGGCCCGCTCGCCGGGGAAGAGCCGCTCGTAGCCGACCGCGTCGGTGAGGAAGTACAGCAGGTAGAGCGTGGCGACGGCGTTGCCGAGCTGCATCAGGAAGCGGGTCAGCCAGGCCCAGAAGAAGTCGGGGTGGGCGCGGGGGCTGATCCAGAAACCTCTCAGGAAGGCCCCGAGCTCGAAGGGGGGCCTGGCCGCCAGGCGAGGGTCGGGGGTGGTCAGAACGAAGGGGAGCACGCAGAGCGGGATCAGCACCGCTATCAGGAAATATCCGGATTCGGTGGTGGTGGCGACCATGGTGACCAGGACCACGGCGAGCACCACCCCCAGCGACTGGGGAATCCCGATCCAGCCCGACACCTCACCCCGCTGGCTCACCGGCACGTGGTCGGGCACCCCGGCGTTGAGCGAGGCCTGCATCGCGTTGAGCCCGGCCTGCGCGAGGCACCAGCCGGCCGCCAGGCCGATGATCGTCCCCTGCCCCGCCAGCAGGACCAGCGCCCCCGCGCCGACCAGCGCCCCGGCCAGCGACCACGGGTGCCTGCGCCCGAACCGCCCCGCCGTGCGGTCGGACAACGCCCCCGCGATGGGGTTGAACAGCATCGCGACGGCGGCCCCCAGCCCGGTCACCAGCGCCAGCGCCCCCTCCTTACCCGCCGGGTCGACCACCGCCACCTGCGAGGGAAGCAGGACCTGGAGCGGCCCGAAGTACCCCATCCAGAGCGCCAGGTTGGCCAGCGAGATGCCGGCCACCCACCAGGGCCCCACCCTGCGCGTCGGCTCCGCGAGCGCCGACCTCGGGTCGGGAGCGGGCTGCACAACGCTCATGGGGCCTCGCATCCTCGTGACTCACGACTCCGAACAAGCGCCCGACAACACAAGGCGTGCCCGGATGCTACGCCGCCTCCCTCCCTTATCAACAGCCCCCGGCCGACACCGGATTCCCGCCGGGAGTGTGCCCGAGAGCGCCACCGGCGAGATCAGGAATGGTCGGTGCCCGCGAGCAGATCCATGGCCTCCTCGTCGGTCAGGGCGTCCAGTTCCTTGATCAGCAGTTCCTCCAGCGCCTCGGCGAGTGAGGCGACGGTGCTCATCTCGAAGACGGTCCGGATCGGGACCTCGATGCCGGTGGCCCGCCTGATCCGCGCCGCCACCCGGGTCGCCAGCAGGGAGTGCCCGCCGAGTGCGAAGAAGTCGTCGAAGACACCGACCGCCCCCGTGCCGAGCAGCTCGTCCCAGATCCCGGCCACCAGCCTCTCCGCGTCCGTGCGCGGCGCGACCCGCTCGGCGGAGGAGGCGGCGACCGGTTCGGGGAGCGCGGCGTGGTCGATCTTGCCGCCCGGGGTGAGGGGGAACGCCTCCAGGCTCACCCAGGCGGTGGGGACGAGCTGGCGCGGGAGCGAGTGCCCCAGGTGTTCCCTGAGGTCCGCCGGATCCGCGGTGCCGGTGACGTAGGCGACGAGCTCCTCGCCCCGGCCGGTCACGAAGGCCTGGCCCACCTGCGGATGGGCGAGCAGGCGGCTCTCCACCTCACCCGGCTCGATCCGGAAACCTCGGATCTTCAGCTGCGCGTCCAGCCGCCCCAGGAACTCCAGCCGCCCGTCGGAGCGCCACCGCGCCCGGTCCCCCGTCCGGTAACGGCGCGCCCCGGGGGCACCGTACGGGTCGGGGACGAAGGCGCCGGCGGTGAGCGCCGGCCTGCCGAGGTAGCCGCGGGCCACCCCGGCCCCACCGATGACCAGCTCCCCGGCCGCGCCGGGTGGCAGGGGCTCTCCCCTGTCGTCGAGCACCCGGACGGTGGTCTCCGCGATCGGGCCGCCGATCGGCGGGCGGCCCACGACGTCGCGCGCCCCGAGGTCGGCGGCGGTGGCGATCACCGTCCCCTCGGTCGGGCCGTAGGTGTTGACCAGCCGGACCCGGTCGCCGAGCAGGCCGCGCCAGCGCTCCACCGCCGCCGCGGAGACCTGCTCACCACCGAGGATCACCAGGCGGAGCGAGGCGGGCCAGGCGGTCTCGCCCGGCTCCTCGGCCAGTGAGTGCCAGTACGCGGTCGGCAGGTCGAGCACGGTGACCGCCTCGCCCTCCGGCGAGGCCAGCAGGTCGGGCAGGCTCGTCGCCCCGTCGGGGAGGAGCACCAGCGTGGCCCCCGCGGCCAGCGCCGGGAAGACCTCCTCGACATGGGCGTCGAAGCTGAGCGAGGCGAACTGGACGACCCGGTCACCGGAGGTCAGGCCGTAGTCCGCGCGCATCCACCGTACCCGCGCGGCCACCGCGCCGTGCTCCACCAGCACGCCCTTGGGCACGCCGGTGGAGCCCGAGGTGGTGATGACGTACGCGGCGTCCAGCGGCACGGTCGCGCCCCGGAGGGGGGCGGGGGCGCCGACGGCGCCCCCGGGAAGCGCGGGTGGCGCGGGAGTGACGGCGACGCGGCCCGGCGGCGGTTCGCGCAGGGTGATCAGGTGGGTGGCCGAGCCGTCCGCCATCGAGAAGGCCAGCCGCTCGTCCGGGACGTCGGGGTCGAACGGCAGGTAGGCGGCCCCCGCCCACCAGACGGCGAGCAGCGCGGTGATCGCCTCGATCGAGCGGGGCAGGCAGACCCCGACGACGTCGCCGCGGCCGACCCCGCCGTCACGGAGGACCCCGGCGAGCGTGCCCGCGCGAGCCAGCAACTCGCCGTACGTGACGCTCTCCCGCCCGCAGACCACGGCGACGGCCTCGGGCGTCCGCCGCGCGGCCTGGCGGATCATCTCGGGAACCAGGACGCCCCCGGCGAGCTCGGCGCCGGACGGCCCGGCCGACAGGATGTGGATGTCGGCGTGGTCGGCGTCGGTCCAGATCGGCAGGGCGGAGAGCGGGGTGTCGGGGCGGGCCGCGACGGATTCGAGGAGCAGGGCGAACCTGGCGGCCAGGCGGCCGACCTCTGCCGCCTCGAACAGGCCCGTGTCATGGCAGAGGGAGAGGCCGAGCCCGTTCTCGTCGGACCACACCTCGACGAGGAGGTCCACCTTGGCCTGCCGGAACCCGGCGTCGATGTCGGTCACGGTCAGCTCGCCGAACGCCCGCCGGGGACCGGCGTCCTGGTTGTGCAGGATGAGCATGGAGGACAGCAGCGACTCCACGGGGTGGCCAAGCTGCTCGAAGGGGACCGAGAAGTTGCCCAGCGCGGCGAGGACCTCGCCACGGCTGCGGCCGATCAGGCCGGTGAACGGCGGGTCGCCCGACAGGTCCCCGCGGAGGATCACCGTCTGGGAGACGTATCCGACCATCGGTTCCAGCTCGACCCGGTCCCGGCCCGCGACGACGGTGCCGACCAGGACGTCGGTCTGCCCGGTGTGCCGCAGCAGCAACGTCTGGTACGCGGCGACCAGCACGGTGAACAGGGTGGTGCGCTGCTCGGCGGCCAGCCGCTCCAGCCGCCGCGCCGTCTCGGGTGACAACCGGACACGCTGGAACTCGCCCCGCCCGCTCCCCGCCCCCTCCCGGCGGAACGGCAGCTCGACCGGGGGCGGCGCGGCGAGCCTCTCCCGCCAGTACGGCACGGCCCGGTCGGCCCTGCGCCGCTGCCAGCGTGCGTAGTCGCCCGCCTGGACCGGCAACGGGCGCAGCCGGGGTTCGGCCCCGGCGAGGCGCGCGGTGTAGCAGTCGGCCAGGTCGTCCAGGATGACGTTGAGCGACCAGCCGTCCGAGATGATGTGGTGCATCGTGACGCAGAGCACATGCCGGTCGTCGGTTATCCGGATCACCGCCACCCGCAGCGGAGGCCCGGCCTCCAGGTCGAACGGCTCGTTGGTCCGCTCGGCCACCAGGCGTTCCGCGTCCTCGCGGCTCCCGGAGCGCAGCCACTCGATCCCGGGTGCCCCGCTCTCCACCACGGCCCAGGGAACACCGTCCTCCTCGGTGAACCTGGTGCGCAGGCTCTCGTGGCGGGTCAGCACGTCGGTGAGCGCCCAGATCAGCGCGGCCTGGTCGAGGGGGCCGCGAAGCAGGCGTACGAGATACATGTTGTAGGAGGCGTCGTCCGGATCGACGCGCTGCAGGATCCAGAGCCGCTCCTGCGCCGGGGACAGGGGCGCCCTCATGCGCCCGGCCCCAGTTCGTCGAAGATCGCCGCGAGTTCCTCGGCACCGAGGCCGTCGAGCTGCTCGCGCAGCGCGGCGACCTCGACGAGGTCCAGGTCGTCGTCGTCCAGGCGGTCCAGCTGCCGGGCGAGCCCGGCGACGGTCGGATGCTCGAAGAGCGCCACCAGCGGCACGGCGGCGCCGAAGCGCGACTGGACCCTGGCGATGATCTGGGCGGCCGTCAGCGAGTGCCCGCCGAGCTCGAAGAAGTCGTCGTCGACCCCGACCGGCTGTTCGATTCCCAGCACCTCCTCCCACATCGCGGCGAGCTCGTCCTCCGCCGAACTCGACGGCGCCCGGTAGGGGGTCGTCGACGCCCGGGCCCGGTCGGGTGCCGGCAGCGCCGCGCGGTCGAGCTTGCCGTTGGGGGTGAGCGGCAGGGCGTCGAGGGTGACGAGGTGCGCGGGCACCATGTACTCGGGCAGGCTCGCCCTGAGTCTGGCGCGCAGCGCCTCCCACGGCCCTTCCGGTGCCGCTCCCTCCGCACCGACCAGGTACGCCACCAGCGTGGGCAGGCCGTCCGGTCCCTGGTGGACACCGACGGCGGCCTGGCGCACCCACTCCACCGAGCGCAGGACCGTCTCGATCTCCTCCAGCTCGATGCGGAACCCCCGCACCTTGACCTGGCTGTCGGCCCTGCCCAGGTACTCCAGGCGGCCGTCCGGGGTGCGCCGGACGAGGTCGCCGGTCGCGTACATGCGCCCTCCCCCGCCGGCCGCGAAGGGGTCGGGCAGGAAGCGGGCGGCGGTCAGGGCGGGCATGCCCCGGTAGCCGCGGGCCACCCCGGCCCCGCCGATGTGCAGTTCCCCGGCCTCGCCGTCCGCGACCGGCAGGCCGTCGTCGCCCAGGAGGTACAGGGACGTCTCGGAGATCGGCTCCCCCAGCACGACCCGGGCCGGTGCGGGCGCGACGATCCCCGCGGTGGACCACACGGTCGTCTCGGTCGGCCCGTACACGTTCCACAGGCTCGTCCCCGGGGCGAGGAGCGCGTCGGCGAGGTCGCGCGGCAGCGCCTCTCCCCCGCAGAGCCGGGTGCGGATCGTCTCCGGCACTCCGCCGGCCTCCAGCAGGATGCGCCAGGTGGCCGGGGTGGCCTGCAGCGCCGTGATCCGCTCGGCGACCGCCAGCGCCCGCAACCTCTGGCCGTCGGCCGCCTGGCTCGCGGAGGCCACGACGACCCGCGCCCCGCACGCCAGGGGGAGCAGCAACTCCAGGACGGAGATGTCGAACGACAGGGTGGTGACGGCGAGCCAGCGGTCCTCGGGCGTGAGCTTCAGCCGTTCGGCGAACGAGCCGAGCAGGTTCTGCACGGCGCGCCTCGGGACCTCCACCCCCTTGGGCCGCCCGGTGGAGCCCGAGGTGTACATCACGTACGCCAGGTCGCCCCGCGGTCCCCGCGGCGTGTCGCGGCGGGCGGTGGGGGCGGTACCGTCCGGGGCGAGCACGAGGATCCGGGGGACTCCGGCCAGCAGGCGCCGGTCCACGCCGGCCTGGGTCAGCACCAGGCCGATCCCGGCGTCCTGGCGCATGAGCCGCAGCCTGTCCTCGGGGAAGGCGGGGTCGAGCGGGACGTACGCGCCTCCGGCGGCCCAGACCGCCAGGACCGCGACGACCATCCCCGTGGTGCGCTCCATGCACAGCCCGACCGGGACCTCGGGGCCCACTCCCCACTCGCGCAGCACCGCGGCGAGGTCGTCGACCCGCCGGTGCAGCTCCCGGTAGGTCAGCTCGCCGCCCTGCCCGCTGACCGCCACCGCGTCGGGTGCCGTCTCCAGCCGGTCGCGTATCAGCTCCGGCACCGTCACCATGCCCTCTCCCTGCGGGTCTGGTGCCGTGAGTCCCGGCTCTCGCGCCGGGGAGGACATCACCACGGTCGTACACCTCTCAGGTCGGACAGCCGGAGGCCCGGGTCGGTCCCGGCCCGCTCCACCACGTCGGTGAAGGTGCGGGCCAGGCGCCGCGCGGTTCCGGCGGAGAACAGGTCACTGCTGTAGTCGAGGACGCCGCCGAGGCCCTCGGGCCCCCGCCAGGCGTCCACGGACACCTCGGCCTTGGTACGGCCCGTCGCGGGTACGGGGTAGACCTCGGCCGACAGGTCGCCCATCGTGGTCCGCAGCAGGTCGTCCTTGGGCAGGTTGTGCAGGTTGAACATGGCCTGGAAGAGCGGCGGCCTGCTCAGGTCACGGGGCAGGCGCAACGAGGCGAGGATCCGCTCGAACGGCGTGCCGGCGTGCTGGAGTCCCCGGAAGAGCGTCAGCCGGGTGCGTTTCATCAGTTCGAGGAAGGTGGGGTCGCCCGACAGGTCGGCACGGAGCACGAGCGTGCCGGCGAAGTAGCCGATCAGCGGCTCGATCTCGGTACGGTCCCGGCCGGAGACCGGCACCCCGACGCACAGATCCCGCTGCCCGGAGGCCAGCGAGAGGGTCGCCTGGTAGACGGCGAGCAGCGCCATGAAGAGCGTGCAGCGCGCGCTCCTGGCGACGTCCTCCAGCCGGGTGATCACCTCGTCGGGCACGAGCAGGCTCTCCTGCCCGCCGCGCCCGCTCCAGCGGGCGGGACGAGGATGGTCGGCGGGGAGGTCGAGCGCCGGCACCCCGGCGAGCGTGCGGGTCCAGTGGTCGAGGTGGGAGGCGTCCTCGTCCCGTTCGGCGCGGCGCCTGTCCTCCTCGGCGAGCTGCGGGTACTGCGCCGGGAGCTCCTCCAGCGCCGGCGGCCTGCCCTCGCGGTGGGCGGCGTAGCACTCGGTCACCTCCCGCATGAGGACGTCCAGCGACCAGCCGTCGACGACGATGTGGTGCAGGACGATGCAGAGCAGGAAGTGCTCCTCGCCCAGCCGCAGCAGCGCCACGCGCAGCGGCGGGCCGCCTTCGAGGTCGAACGGCCGGTTCACGAACTCCACGACGGCCGGGGCCGGGTCGCCGGTGACGTCCGCCCGCTCCACCGGCACCGGCGCGACGGGCACGACGATCTGGACGGGACGGTCACCGGCCAGCCGGAACCGGGTGCGCAGCACGTGGTGCCGCTCGGCGACGCGGGTGAAGGCGGCGGCGAGCGCCTGCACGTCGACGGGGCCGCGCAGCCGCACGCACCAGGGGGTGTGGTACGTGGTGTCGCCGGGGTCGAACCTGCTGAGGAACCAGAGGCGCTCCTGCCCGAACGACAGGGGCCACCGCCTGCCCCCGTCCCGCTCCCGCGCCTCCGCCAGCAGCGCCGCGCGCCGTTCCGGCGACAGCCGCGCCAGCCGGCCGAGCAGTTCCTCGCGCCGGTCCTGCGCCGCGTGCTCCCGCGGGGCGTGCTCCGGCGCGGACTCCCGCACCGCGAGGTCCGTCTCCGCGGCGACACAGGGGTCAGGCGTGGTCACCGGCCACCTCCCTGGATCTCTCCGTCGCCGGGCTCTGCTCGGTCTCCGCCGGGCCGCTCTCCGGCGTACCGGG
The DNA here is from genome assembly GCF_040607515.1 of Streptosporangium sp. NPDC005286. Lineage (NCBI taxonomy): Bacteria > Bacillati > Actinomycetota > Actinomycetes > Streptosporangiales > Streptosporangiaceae > Streptosporangium > Streptosporangium sp. NPDC005286. Next base: position 8,090 of record NZ_JBEXGU010000069.1, read on the forward strand.
AAGGGCCGCCTCCCGGACGGCGGGGCGCTCGATCGGGACGATGCCGCACAGCTCGGCGACCTCGTCCAGCGCCACCTCCTCGGCCACGGCCCTGACCAGCAGCCTCTCCACCCCGCCCAGCAGCGCGTAGGCGGTGGAGCGCGGCAGGCAGGCGGTGTCGGTCAGCAGGTAGAGCCGGCAGGTGTTCGTGGCGGGCCCGGTGGCGAAGAAGACCGTGGCGTCCACCGCGTCCCAGGCACCGACCAGGAAGAACCTGGTCCGCTCGGTGAGGGCGGCGACCGCGGCCGGATCCCCCGCCGGTTCCACCTTGGGCAGGTTGGGCCAGTGAGCGGTGGTCCGCGTGTCGTTGAAGTAGGCGGACAGGTCGACGGGACCGCCACGCTCCCTTCCGATCTCCTCGCGCAGCGCCATCATCCGGTACGGGTCGTAGTGCGCGTTGCGGTAGGCCATCAACGCCCGCCGGTGCCCGGCACGGACCACGTCGGCGAACGTCCCGTCCGGCAGGTCGAGGACGAGGAGCCCGTCCTGCACCGCGGTGCCGGCCATGGCCGCGGTCCTGGGGTCGTGCCGGTTGGCCACGATCAGCTGCATGACCACCCGGCGGTGCCCGGTGAGCACGCCCAGCAGCACCGCGCTCGCCGTGGTCAGCACGCTGGCCGTGCTGACCGACCACCGCTCGGCCAGGATCTCGGCGGCGGCGGCGACGGCCACCGACTCCATGCCGACCCGGACGAACCTCGGCTCCTCCGCGGTGATGCGGGGGAAGTCGAACATGGTCTCCGGCGCCCTCGAAAGCTCGGCGCGGCAGTGGCGGAGCGCCCGCTCGCCGCGGGCCGCTCCCGCCCCCTCACGCTCGAAGGCGGCCTGGTCCAGCGGCTGCCACCCGGGAGCGGGCAGCTCGTCCCCGGCCAGCAGCGCCCGCCAGTCACCCGCGAGCACGTCCAGCGCCCAGCCGTCCACCGCCAGGTGGGACAGCGCGAAGGCCACCGCACGCGGGCGGCCGCCGACGGTCACGACGGCGCAGCGGAACGGCAGCTCGACCGCGTAGTCGAAGCCCCTGGCGGCCAGCCCCGCGGACACCTTCTTGGCGGCGGCGAGTGGCTTGTCCTCCCCGGCGTCGACCACCTCGACGTCGAACCGGCCCCGGCTCGCCACCCGCTGGACCGGCCCGTCGGCGGCGTCCTCACAGGTGGTCCTGAGGGTCTCGTGCCGCTCGACGAGGCCGCGCAGGGCGCCGATGACGGCATCCTGGGTGTGCCTGCCGTAGACGGGCAGCACCCAGGGCATGTTGAAGTACGGGTCGCCGTCCTCAAGCCACCGGGTGATCCTCCAGATGGCCAGCTGGCCCCAGGTGAGCGGCGACTCGCCGCCCCGCGCCCCGGAGAACTCGACGGTCACCACCGATGACCGTCCGGATTCGGCCGTCATCGGGCTCTGGCTATCTCTTCGACGACGCCCTCGACGGTCGGGGAGTCGATGAACACCTCGAAGGAGAGCTCGACGCCCATCCCGTCCCGGACACGGGAGATGATCTGGGTGATCGTCAGCGAGTGACCACCGAGGTCGAACAGGTCGTCGTCCGGCTGGACCGTGTCCACGCCGAGCACCTCGCACCAGATCGCCGTGACCTGCCCGAGGAGCTCGGCGTCCTCCCCCCTGGCGCCTTCGCCGCCGGAGACCGGACCGGTGACGAGGCCGTGATCGGCCTGATCGGCCTGGCCGGCGGGGACGACCCGGGGAGGCAGGGGCAGCTCGTCGAGCGGGGCGCCGGGGCGAGCCGCGATGCCGGCGAGCAGAACCCGCAGTTGCTCGGCGACGCCCTCGCAGGCGGCGCGGTCCAGGATCTCGGGGTTGAACCGCAGGCGGGCCTCGGCCCCGGCCGGGCCGTCGGCGCCGTCGACGACCTGCAGGTGCAGGGTGTTGCGGACCGCGCCGTTGGACGCCGCCCAGTCGACCGAGACGTCCAGTCCCGCGAAGGAGGGGTCACCGGCCGGGCGTCTGCGGTAGCTGACCGAGACGGGGGTGAGCGCGGAGCGCGGGCTGATCCCGCCCAGCGCCCTGGCCAGGGGAATCTCGCGATAGCGGTAGATCGCCCGTAGCTCCTCCCTGATCGACAGGGCGAACTCGGCGAACGTCCCGGCCGGACTGGAGGCCACGGGCAGCTCGTTGACGAACGCCCCCACGTGCTCGCGCGTCTCCTCGGTCCTGGTGGACAGGTCCACCGCCACCGTGACGCGGGCGTTGCCGTACCCGTACAGGAGCGTGTGCAGTGCGGCCAGCACGACCTCGAAGCGGGTCAGGCCCAGGTCGGCGGCGATGGCGGCGACCTCGCCGCCAAGGCGGAACTCCACGGTGTCGCCGGGCGCGGCGCGCAGCGAGGTGCGGGTGAGGCCGGGCAGCAGCAGGTCCTGCCCGTCCTGCCATCTCGGCCGCCAGAACTCCGCCGCCTCCTCCAGCGCGGCGGCGACCCTGCCCTGCTCGGCGCGGGCGATCTCGTCGCAGGAGAGCGTCAGGGGGGCGAGCGCGGAGCCCCCGTAGGCGGCGGCGATGTCACGGAGCAGCAGGTCCTTGGAGACGCCGTCGAAGACGGCGTGGTGGGCGACGATCTGCAGCAGGTGCCGCTCGGCCCCCAGCCTGAAGAGGGTGAACCTGGCCGGTGGACCCGACTCCAGGTCGAAGGGGCGCGCCACCTCCTCCTCAAGTCGGCCGGGCTCGGGCAGGGTCTCCTCGAAGCGGATCGGCGGGGGCACCTTGCCGGGGAGCAGGCGGACCTCGCCGTCCCGCTCCGCCAGGACCGCGGCGAGCACGGGGTGTCGCTCGACGGCCGCGGCACAGGCGGCGAGCATCGCGCCGGTGTCGAGCGGGCCGTCGAGCCGCAGGGTGAGCGGCATCGCGTAGACCCGGCCACCGGCGCCCATCCGCTCGGTGATCCACATCCCGTGCTGGGCGAAGGTCGCCCGGTCCCATCCCGCTGTGAGCGACATCGACATTTTCACGTGCCTTCCGTCTGACCTGTCGCGGCGACCTCGAACAGGCCCCGCAGCTCCCTTTTGACGACCTTTCCCGACTGGTTCCTGGGCAGGGTGTCGACGACGAGCACCCGTTCGGGGAGCTCGTGCCCGGCCAGGCGGTCCATCAGGAAGGCCCGTAGATCCCCGCCGGAGGTCCCGGCGGACCGCAGCACCACCGCCGCGGCGAGCACGCTGCCGAGTACCGGGTGCGGGACGCCGAGCACCGCGGCCTCCGCGACGGCCTCGTGCTCGTGGAGCGCCGCCTCCACCTGGAGCGTGGAGACCTTGAACGCGCCCGACTTGACCACGTCGCTCTCCCGGTCGACGAGGTGGAGGTAGCCCTCGGCGTCCAGGCGGCCGATGTCCCCCATCCGCACCCAGCCGCCCCTGAACGCCTCGGCGCCCGCCTGCTCGTCCCGGTAGTAGAAGCGGGTGGCGGTGGGTGAGCGCATCCAGACCTCGCCGGTCTCTCCCGGGGGTAGCGGGTCGCCGTGCGCGTCGGTGATGCGCAGGGCCCCACCGAACGCGGGCCGTCCCAGCGCCCCCGGCCTGGACGGATCGAAGATCATGATGGTCTGGGCGGGAGCGGCCTCGGTGGAGGTGTAGTAGTTGGTGACCGTCGCGTTGGGGAAGGCGTCGGCCAGGCGCGCGGCCACCGCGGGCGGCAGGGCCGAGGCGGCCGAACCGAGCAGCAGGACGCTCGACATGTCGTGGCGCTCGTGCAGTCCCGCGTTGAGGAACTCGATGGCCATGGCGGGTACGACGAACACGGTGCCGACCCGGCGCGACTCGATCAGCCGGGCGAGGCGGCCGGGGGTGAAGCGCCCGAGGGTGAGCATGGCCGGACGGGCGTCCAGCGCGTTCATCAGCATCGTCTGACCGGCGTTGGTACCGATCGGGAAGGCGTGCAGCAGGTGGCGCGAATGGCCGAACCTGCGGCGGTTGGGGCGGGTCTCGCAGCCGAAGGCCAGGTTGGCGTGGCTGGCGCCCACGCCCTTGGGCAGCCCCGTGGTGCCCGAGGTGTAGAGGATCTGGGCCAGGTCCGCGGGCTCGACCCGCACCCCGGGCGGTCCCGCCGTCCCCCCCTCCAGCTCCCCGACGGCCGCGCTCCAGCGGTCGCCTTCCGGCGGGGTGAGGTCGCGCCCGCACAGCAGGGCAGAAGCCGAGCAGTGCTCCAGCATGTGCCGTACCTCGGCGGGCGCGAGCCGGTCGGAGAGCGGCACGGCGACGGCGCCGGTCTTCTGGACCGCGCAGTAGGCGACGGCGAAGTCGACCCAGTCCCGGCTCCCGAAGAGCAGCCCGATCCGGTCGCCCCGCCGCACGCCGCGGTCGAGCAGCCCGTGCGCGACGTCGTCCGAGCGCCGGTCCCACTCGCCGAACGTCATCGACGCGACGCCCTCGACGATCACCGCCTCCCGCTCGGGGTCCTGCTCGGCGCGGAGCGCGAGCATCTGCGGCACGGTCTCCGGGCTCACGAGGTCCGCTCGCTCACATAACCGACCAGCAGCGGGAAGCTGTCGAGGTAGGCGGCGCCCCCGCCGAGGTCGAGGGCGACGTCGAACTCGTCCTCGACGGCGTCGATGAGCCGGAGCAGCGCCAGCGAGGTGACGCCCAGCGCGGACAGGGAGGTGTCGGAGCCGACGATCTCGTCGGCGGTGAGCCGCCCGTCGCAGGCAACGGAGATCATCCCGGCGATCCTGGAGGCCAGTGGGTCGGTCATGCCACCTCCCCCCGCGCGCTGAGCGGGCGCATGTCCGTCCACACCTCGTCGATGTGGGCGAGGCAGCCCTCCCTGTCCCCCTCGAAACCCTCGGCCCGCCACCCGGCGGGCAGCTCCCTGCCCGCCGGCCAGATCGAGTACTGCTCCTCGTCGTTGAGCACCACCAGGAAACTCATGACCCAACCTCCTCTTTCTTGCGGGTACGGCTCCGCAGAGCCTCGAAACCGACCAGGTCGTCGGGGAGCGCGTCGGGTACGTCGGCGTCGAAGCGGGCCAGCACCCGCACGCGCATGGCGACGAGCGCGATGACGGCGATGGCCAGCCCGAAGCAGGCGTACATGAAACCGATGCCGCGGCCCTCGCCGGTGCCGATCAGCAGGCCGACGGTGCCGGCCAGCGGGCCTTCGGGGGCGAGCAGCGGCTCGAACAGGGCGCTGCCGTACGGCGCGACCAGGCCGAAGCCGATCGGCAGCGTGGACCAGGCGACGAGGGTGTTGAGCGCGATGACCCGGCCGTGGAACCGCTGTGCCACCTTGACCTGGATGATCGTGGCGTAGACGCCGTTCAGCAGGGTCAGGCAGAACGACATGCCGAACGAGCCGACCGCGATCAGGGCGAGGTTCTGCTGGAATCCGGTGAGCACGCAGAACACCGCCAGGGCGAGCGTGGCGAGCAGCACCCCGTACAGGCGCCGCCTGCGGGGCCCGCCCCAGACGGTCATCAGCAGGCCGCCGAGGAAGACCCCGAGCCCTCCCGCGAACGCGACCCTGCCGACGTCGTCGAGCGTCGCGAACGACAGGACCAGTGGGGAGATCATCAGGAAGAGCGGCGACAGGAAGACGTTGAGCACCGCGAAGAACACGAGCATGCCGCGGAAGCCGGGGTTGCCCCACGAGTGGCGGATGCCGTTCGCCATCTCGGCCAGGACGCTCTCCCTGCGGCGCCAGGGCATGGCGGTCGGGAAGCGGACGAACAGCAGGACCAGCGTGGCGACCAGGTAGCTGGCGACGTCGATGATGAGGATGCCCTCCAGCCCGATCGTGGCCATCAGCCCGGTCGCGATCAGCGGCACGACGAGCTGGGCGGTGCCCGTGGCCATCTGGACGACGCCGTTGGCGTGGCCGAGGAACCGCTTGGGGACCAGCTGCGGGATCGCCGAGCCGTAGGCGAACCGCTGGAAGGTCAGCGCGATCGACAGGCAGACGAGCAACGGATATATGTGCCAGATCTGCAGATTTCCGGTCCAGAGCAGCACGCCCAGCGCGAGCTGCGTGCTCCCGGCACCGATGTCCCCGCACAGCATGACCCTGCGCCGGTCGTAACGGTCCACGATCGCTCCGGCGAGCGGCGCCACCAGCATGCCGGGCACCAGTCCCAGCACCGCGAACAGCGCGAACCTGGCCAGCGACCCGGTGGTCAGGTAGATCCAGATCGGGATGGCGAACTCGGTCAGCGCGGACCCGGTGATCGAGACCAGCTGCCCCACCGAGACCAGCAGGAACCGCCGCATGCCGGGCGGAGGCCCGCCGGTGGCGGGGGCGGTGACGGTACCGGGCTCGTCGGGGCCGGGCTCGTCGGGGCCGACTATCCGGAGGTCGGCCCGGCCGCCGGTCCGCATGGCGCCGTCGGAGCCCTCCGCGGCGCCGGACTCGGGCACGGGGACGAGTGCGGGGGCGGGGGGCGAGTCGGAGCGGTGGGGCTCGCCGGAGACGCCCTGGAGCCACCAGGTGGAGTCCTCGGTGCGCTCCAGCGGCGCGGTCCGTCCTCGGGCCAGGGCCAGGTGGGTACCGGTGAGGATGTCGGCCAGTTCCCGCGCCCGGTACTTCACGAAGAAGTGCCCGGCCTCGTCCAGCACCACGCAGGCGGCGGTGCCGGACAGGCGCAGCCACTCGCGGTAGCGCTCCTGGTAGAACTCGGTCGCCGGGTCCCGCTCCCCCACCACCGCGATGACCGGTGCCGCGAAGGGCCGGGTCTCCTCCTCCTCGAACAGCCGGGTGAAGTAGCGCTCCGCCATGCGGGTGCCCAGGCGGCGGTTCTCGATGATCAGCCTGAGCTGGTCACGCTCGAACTCCTCGACGTCGAGCCCCGCCGCGGAGAGCGCGTTGATCCTGCCCTGGTCGCTGGTCATCCGGTCCATCAGGGTGCCGAGCCAGCCCAGGCCGCGCCCTGGGCGGGCGAAGGGGAACACGCCGCCGAGGTAGATCGCGTCGACCGGGCGGCCCGCCGCCTCCAGGTGCCGGGCGATCTCCACGATCAGCATGACGCCGAGCCCGCAGTGCCCGTAGAGCACCAGCGGCCCGCGCACCCCGGCGAGGATCTCCTCGGCACACTCGCGGGCGACCTCGTCGAACGGCCGCGACCGCTCGCCGAGCTCGTGCCCCGGGACCGCGACCGAGTACAGCGCCCAGTCGGCGGGCAGCGCGTCGGCCAGCGGCTGGTAGACGACGGCGCTGCCGCCGCCGAACGGCACGCAGACCATGGTGGCCTTGGCGGCGCGGGGCGGGGTGAGCCGGTGCAGCAGCTCTCGCCCGCCGTCGCCGCCGGTCTCCAGCAGCCGGGCCAGTTCCCTGACCGTGCGGTTCTTGAACAGCTCCAGCACGGTCACCGCCCGCTCGGGGACCTGCGCGCGCAGCCGGGCGATCACCCGCATGGCGAGCAGCGAGTGGCCGCCCAGCTCGAAGAAGTCGTCGAGCGCGCCGACCCGCTCCACCTCCAGGATCTCGGCCCAGATCCCGGCGACCGTCTCCTCCAGCGCGGTCTCCGGCGGCACGAACCCCGCGGCCGAGACCTCGGCGGCGGGATCCGGCAGCTTCGACCTGTCGACCTTGCCGTGGGATTTCAGCGGCAGCTCGTCCAGCCACACGTAGCGGGCCGGGATCATGTAGTCGGGGAGCCGCTCGGCCAGCCAGGACCGCATCTCGGCGGCCTCCGGGGCAGCCGGGCCGGCCTGTCCGACCAGGTAGGCGACCAGGCGCCCGCCTCTCAGATCCACGACGGCGCCCGTCACCCCCGGATGCTCGGAGAGCACCGCCTCCACCTCCGCCGGCTCCACCCGGTAGCCGCGGACCTTCACCTGCAGGTCACGCCGGCCGAGGAACTCCAGCTCCCCGCCGGGCAGCCAGCGGCCGAGGTCGCCGCTGCGGTACATCCGGGCACCGGGGGCGCCGTACGGGTCGGGCAGGAAGCGGTCGGCGGTCAGCCCGGGACGGCCCAGGTAGCCGCGGGCCAGGCGGTCGCCGCCCAGGTAGAGCTCGCCGGGAACCCCGGCCGGGACCGGCCGCAGGTTGTCGTCGAGCACGTGTACCAGCGCACCGGGCATGGGCGATCCGATGGGCAGCGCCGTCCCTGCCCCCGGAGCGGCCCCCGAGGCGGCCCGGGGGGCGGGGGCGGCGCCGTTCAGCACGGCTCCGGAAGCGGTGCCGGGCTCGACGGAGTAGGTGGTGACACCGACGGTGGCCTCGGTGGGGCCGTAGTGGTTGATCACCCGGCACCGCCCGGCCGCCGCGAGCTCCGCGGCCCAGGCGCGCGGTGCCGCCTCGCCGCCGAGGATCAGCAGCCTGCCGGGGAGCAGCTCGTCCGGGGTCGCGTCGGCGAGCAGCGCCGCCAGGTGGGATGGGGTGATCTTGAGATAGTCGACGCCGTGCCTGCGGAAGTAGGCCGCCAGTTCCGGTGCGGCCGTGCGCGGGGGGATGAGGTGCAGCGCGCCCCCGGTCATCAGGCACAGGTAGAAGATCGTCACCCCGAAGTCGAAGGCGAGCGACTGGAGCAGTCCGAACACCCCGCCCGGCTCGATCTCCAGCCGCTCCCGCACCCCGGCGAGATAGACCATGACCTGCCGGTGCTGCACGGCCACGCCCTTGGGCCGCCCGGTGGTCCCCGAGGTGTAGATGACGTACGCCAGGTCGTCGGGGGTCACGCCGCTCTCCACCGGCCCGGCGTCCTGCCCGTCGGAGTCCTCGGCGCCTTCCGGGTCGCCCGAGGCGGGGACTTCGACCGTGGGCAGCCCCTCCGGCAGGCGGTCACGGAGGTCGGACGCGGTCACGACCGCCCGCGCCCCGGCGTCGGAGAGCACGTAGGCGATCCGGTCACCGGGATGGTCGGGCTCCAGCGGGAGATAGGCGGCGCCCGCCTTGAGCACGCCGAGCACCGCGACGGCCGTGTCCGCCGACTGCTCCAGGAAGACGGCGACCCGGTCGCCGCGGCCCACGCCGGCCCGCCGCAGCAGGCGCGCGAGCCGCTCCGCCCGCCCCTGGAGCTCCGCGTAGCCGAGCGAGGTGTCGCCCGCCACGACCGCGACGGCGTCCGGGGTGAGCCGGGCCCGCTCGGACACGGCCTCGTGCAGCAGCCCGGTGCCGAAGGGGATCACGGGGGTGGACTCGCCGAGTGCCAGGACCCGGCGACGCTCGTCCGGCGGGAGGATCTCAAGCTCGGAGATCGGCGCGCCGGGGTCGGCGACGATCGACCTCATCAGGTTCTCGAAGCACGCCGCCATCCGCGCGACGGTGCCGGGGTCGAACAGCGCGGTGCTGTAGGTGAGGTGGCCGGCGAGCCCGTGGGGGGTCTCGAACAGGTAGAGGGCCAGGTCGAACCGGCTGGCCGTGGCCTTCACCGGGTAGGGGGTCATGGTCAGGCCCGGGGTGTCCAGCGGCCTGGAGCGGTAGTTCTGCAGGGCGAACATCACCTGGAACACCGGTGATCTGCTGACGTCCCTTTCCACGCCCAGCTCGCTGACGAGCCGGTCGAAGGGGAGCTCCTGGTGGGCGTAGGCGTCCAGTGCCGTCTCCCTGACCCTGGCCAGCAGTTCGGCGAACGTGGGGTCGCCGGACAGGTCCGCGCGCATCGGCAGCGAGTTGACGAACACGCCGACCACCCGCTCCAGCTCGGGCAGGTCCCGCCCGGAGACGGGCGAGCCGACCGCGAAGTCGTACTGCCGCGAGTAGCGCGAGAGCAGCACCTCGAAGGCGGCGAGCAGGATCATGTACGGGGTGGCGCCGTGGGCGCGGCCCAGCGCGGCGACCGCCGCACTGAGCTCGGCGTCCAGGGCCACGCCACAGGCGGCGCCCTCCCAGCTCTGCTCGGCAGGACGCGGGCGGTCGGCGGGGAGCTCCAGCGGGGGCAGCCCGTCCAGACGCCGCCGCCAGTAGCGGATCTCCTCGGCGTGGTCGCGCTCCCGCTGCCAGTGCGCGTAGTCGCCGTAGCTCACCGGCACCGGCGGCAGCTCCGGGTCGCGGTCCGCACGGTACGCGGCGTGCAGGGTGAGGAGTTCCTCCATGACGATGTCGCACGACCAGCCGTCGGTCATCGCGTGGTGCATGGTGAGCAGCAGTACGTGCTCGAACGGTCCAAGCCGGACCAGGAGCGCCCGCAGCGGCGGGCCCGCGGCGAGGTCGAAGGGCCTGGCCAGCTCCTCGTCGATCTCCGCGAGGTCGCCGGCGGTCCGCAGCACGACCGCGGGCGCGTCGTCGACGACGACCGCGGGGCCGCCGTCGGGGGTGGTGACCAGCCGGGTGCGCAGGCTCTCGTGCCGAAGGGCCACCTCGGTCAGCGCTCGGGCGAGTGCCTCGGCGTCGATCTCCCCCTCCAGCTTGGCCGCGAAGGCCACGGTGTAGGCGGAGGTAGCGGGGGCGTACTGCTCCAGGAACCAGAGCCGTTCCTGCGCCGGGGAGAGCGGGGGCACCGCTCCGGAAGGGCGCGGCGGAATCGCCGCCGTGACGACGCGGCCGCCCAGTCGCTGGGCGAGCAGTGCTTTCTTGGCCGGTGAGAGGCCGGTTCGCGTCAAGACACCTCCGTACTGGCGAAGAGGAACCCGTGAGCGTTCCCCCGCGGCGGGGAACGGGATCGCCCGAGTGTGCGATCCCATGTCGGCCGGCCGGATCGGCGCGGCCCGGAGACCTGCGCGGCGCGGAGTCACCCCGGCGCCGAAAGATGTGAGCGTTCGGGCGAGTGGGGGCGCCCGACCGGGCGCCTCATGTCACCGCGTGGATGCACGGCGCCGTGGGAACGCTCCCACGGAGGAGGCTAGAGATCTCTCGCCGAATTCGTCAAGGTTACAGCGTTGTTTTCGAGCACCATGAACCGAAACAAACCGCCTTTTAGGCCCTTTTTGCAGATGAATACCCCTATTCTTCATTTCTTGAATATCTGTCATCCGCACAGTCATTGACTCTCATTCGTGCGCCTCCTACGCTCCGGATGGGAGCGCTCCCATGCCGCCTCCGCCCCAGTGGCCGAGCGTGTTCCACAAGATCGTTCGATGCCAGGAGCGCACACGTGGTCGTCACCGCCCCAATCCCCCCGTGCCTGCGGCAGCCGCCGTCCCCACCGCCGCGAAAGGACCTGGAACTCCTCCTGCTCATCCGGCACTTCGAGCTGACCCTGCTCAGGCTCTTCGAGGCGGGTGAGCTGAGCGGGACCACCCACACCTGCCTGGGCCAGGAGTACATCCCGGTCGCGCTCTCGCCGCTGCTCCGCGATGACGACTTCGTCCTCAGCAACCACCGCGGCCACGGGCACTTCCTGGCCAGGTACGCCGAGCCGCACGCACTGCTCGCCGAGATCATGGGTCGCGAGGGCGCGCTCTGCGCCGGGGTCGGTGGCAGCCAGCACGTCTACCACCGCCGCTTCCTGTCCACCGGCGTCCAGGGCGAGAGCCTGCCCGTCGCGGTCGGCGTGGCCCTGAAGCTCAACGGGACGGGCGCGCTCACCTGCGCCTACGTCGGTGACGGCAGCTGGGGCGAGGGGGCGGTCTACGAGGCGCTCAACATCGCGCGGCTCTGGCGGGTCCCGCTGCTGGTCGTCGTCGAGAACAACGGCATCGCCCAGTCCACCCCGACGTCGGCGCAGATGGCCGGGAGCATCGCGGCCCGCGCCGCCGCGTTCGACATCCCGCACCACCGGGTGACCTCCACCGAGGTCGGCGAGATCCGCGCCGAGCTGGCGCCCCTGCTCGGCGTGGTCCGCGGGGAGTCGCGCCCGCTGGTGGTCGAGTTCGTCACCCACCGGATCGGCCCGCACAGCAAGGGCGATGACACCCGCACCCCCGAGGAGATCGCCCTGGCCGCCGGCCACGACTGGTACGCCCGCTACGCGCGGGACTTCCCCGAGCACTTCGCCGCCCTGGACCTGGCGGCCCGCGAGCGGGTCGAGCGGATCGCCGCCGAGGTCGCCGCCCGTCCCCCGTCGGTCTGGGAGCGCCCGTGACCCGCGTCTCCGAGCACCTCAACCGGGCACTGCACGACCTGATGGAGGCCGACCCCCGCGTGCACCTGCTCGGTGAGGACGTCAGCGATCCGTACGGCGGGGCCTTCAAGGTCACCAGGGGCCTGTCCACCCGGTTCGGCCACCGCGTCCGGTCCACCCCGCTGAGCGAGGGGGCGATCGCCGGGATCGGCGCGGGCCTGGCGCTGGCCGGGGACCGCGCGATCGTTGAGATCATGTTCGCCGACTTCGCCGCGCTCACCTTCGACCAGCTGGTGAACTTCGCCGCCAAGTCCACCTCCATGTACGGCAGGGGGGTCCCCATCCCGCTGGTCGTCCGCTGCCCGTCGGGCGGCAACCGCGGCTACGGCCCCACCCACAGCCAGAGCCCGCAGAAGCACTTCATCGGCGTGCCCGGCCTCTCGCTGTTCGAGATGACCCCCTTCCACGACGCGGGCGAGCTGTTCGCCCTGATGTTCGCCCTGGAACAGCCCTGCCTGTTCTTCGAGGACAAGGTCCTCTACACCCGGCGCATGTACGAGGGCGGTGTCGTGGACGACCTGTTCCGCTACGAGCTGACCGACGGCGTCGCCCGGGTCTTCGTGGACGGCGTGACCGAGCCCGACTGCACGCTGATCGTCCACGGCGGCATGACCCACCGGGCGCTTGACGCCATGCGTGCCCTGCTGATGGAGGAGGACGTGGCCTGCGAGCTGCTGGTTCCCGCGCGGCTCTACCCGCTGCCCACGCTCCCCGGGCTCGACCGCGCCCGGCACGTGTGCGTCGTCGAGGACGGCTCGGAGGGCGGCACCTGGGGCGCCGAGGTGGCGCGGGTGCTCCACCCCCGGCTCTGGTCCACCCTGCGCCGCCCCATCAGCCTCATCAGCGCGGCCGACAGCGTCATCCCGGCCGCCCCCCACCTGGAGCGCGAGATCCTCGTCCAGTCCGGCCGGATCCGGCACGCCGTCGCGGAGGCCCTGTCTTGACCGAGGTCCGGGTACCCAAGCTCAACAACAACGACGCCTCGTACCTGCTGGTGGAGTGGGAGGCGAAGGACGGCCAGGCCGTACGGGCCGGGGAGCCGCTCGCGGTGCTGGAGACCTCCAAGGCGGCCGAGGAGCTGACCGCCGAACGGGACGGGACGCTGCGGCACCTGCTTCAGGTGGGCGCCGAGTGCTCTCCCGGCCAGGTCATCGCCCGCCTGACGCCCGACGGCGAGGACCCCGGAGACGATCCCGCACCCGCACCCGCCGAGACCGGCGCGGGGCAGGAGGAGATCGTCATCACCGCCCCCGCCCGGCGGGCCATGGAGGAGTACGGCATCTCCATGGACCAGGTCCGGGCCCTCGGCAGGAAGGTGGTCAGGCGGGCCGACCTGGTCCCGCTCCACACCTCGCGGGCCAGAACGGGCGGCGCGGTGAGCGTCACCCTTCCCCCGCTCATCCCGCCGGACCAGGACGACTCCCAGCTGATCGAGCCGTCCAGGGCACAGCGGCGTACCGCCGAGGTGGTCGAGCGGTCGCACCGGGAGATCCCTGCCTCCTTCACGGTCATGCGGGTGGACGTGACGGACGCGCTGCCGTTCGCCCGGGCGGAGACGAAGCGGCTACGTGCTCTCATCGGCCTGCCCGAGCTGCTCGTCCAGGCGACCGGGCGGCTGCTCGACCGCTTCCCCCTCTTCTTCGCCACACCCGTCGACGGCCGCCGCGCCCGCCGCGCCACGACGGCGGAGGTGGGGGTGACCGTCGACGTCGGAGGCGGCATGTACGTACCGGTGGTGCGCGACGCGGGCCGGCGCCCGCTCGACGAGATCGCCCGCGACCTGGCAGGCTTCCGTAAGACCGCGCTGAGCGGGACCTTCAGGGAACGCGACCTGGTGGGCGGCAACATCATGCTCACCCTGCACACCGACACCTCGGTGATCACCGCGATCCCGATCGTCTTCCCCGGCCAGATCTGCGCGCTCTCCCTCGGCGCCCCGCGCCCCGAGGTGGTGGAGACCCGCGAGGGCGCCTTCGTCACCAGAAAGGTGATCTCCCTCGGCCTCGCCTACGACCACCGCTTCGCCAACGGCCGCGAGGCGGCGGAGTTCCTCGGCGCGCTCAGGGCCGCCCTGGAGAAACCGGGGCTGACGCCCTAACCTGAGCAGAGCTGGGCGCTCAGGGTCTGGCAGGCCCACCGCTCCCAGCGCTCACGCGGCCAGCCGCGCTCGTGCACGAACAGCAGGTACAGCTCGGGACTGAGCAGGCCGTACAGCAGGTCGGCGGCTTCTTCCACCGACATCTCGGCCCGCGCGCCGGGTTTGCCGACGAGCGCCTTGGCCGCTCTCTGCTGGACGACATGTCGGGGATCGACGTCGTTGGGCCATAGGGCGGCGACCTCGGGGTCGCTCGCGACCGCCGCCTCCAAAACCTTGCCGATCGGCGCGACCCGTTCCAGGACCGAGGTCGTGCCGGCGACGTAGGCGCGCAGCATGTCCTGGGCGGTGACGGCGGCCAGCGCGCCGGTGTACCACGGCCGGTCCATCGTGGCGACCGGCTCGTCGTCGCCTGCGATGGTGACGTCGACCAGCTCCTTCAGCAGGGTGCGCTTGTTGCCGAAGACGAAGTAGATCGTCTGCACCGCGACCCCGGCCTTGGCGGCGATGTCCTGCAGGTTCGTCGCACCGTAGCCGTCCTGCACGAACAGCTCCAGTGCCGCCTGCAGGATGCGCCGACGCGTCTCCTGCGCCTTTTGTGCCCGCTTGCTCATCCGCTTGACATCACTCATGGCTAGAGTCTATCTCTAGATTCGATAACTAGAAGTCAACTCTAGAGAGCAGGTCCAGTTATGTCGGTCATCACCGTCACCCGTTTCCAGGCCGATCCCGCCGACGCCGAGCAACTCCGGACCCGGCACGCCGCCCTGGTCTCCGCCACCCGGGCCGCCTTTCCCGGACTCACCGAAGCGCGCCTCGGCCGGCTCGGCGACGAGACGTGGGTGGGCATCTGGCGCTGGGATTCGGCCGCGAGCCTGCGGGCGGCCCGCCAGGCCGTACCCGGCAACGCCGAGGCCACCGCGGCCTTCTCACTGACCCGCGATGCCGCGGTGGAGGACATCGAGGTCCTGGACGAGCACTGATCCCCCGTCCCGGCCCGCGGAAGGGGCCGGGACCCCCCATGAGGAGATGACATGATCGAAATTGACGCGTTGACAAAGGTGTACGGGTCGGCACAGGTCCGAGCGGTCGACGAGGTGTCGCTGCGCATCCCCGCCGGATCGGTCTTCGGCTTCCTGGGACCCAACGGCGCCGGCAAGACCACCACCATCAAGATGCTGGCCGGGCTGCTCACCCCCACCTCGGGACAGGCCCGGCTGGGCGGCTTCGACGTGACCCGCCAGCGTTCGGCCGCGATGGCGCAGTTCGGCGCCGTGCTGGAAGGCTCGCGCAACGTCTACTGGAGCCTGTCGGCCTGGCAGAACCTGATGTACTTCGGCCGGCTCAAGGGCTTGCGCAAGGGCCAGGTCGCCGAGCGTGCGAAGGGTCTGCTGACCGATCTGGGCCTGTGGGAGCGGCGCGACGACAGGGTCGGCGGCTTCTCGCGCGGCATGCAGCAGAAGGTCGCGATCGCCGTCGCCCTGATCGCGGCCCCGCCGATCGTGCTGCTGGACGAGCCGACGCTCGGCCTCGACGTCGAGGCCACCCGCACCGTCAAGAACTGGATCACCGAGCAGGCCCGCGAGCTCGGCACCACCATCCTGATCACCACGCACCAGCTCGATGTGGCCCAGGAGCTGTGTGACCGGGTGGCCGTCATCCGCCAGGGGCGGCTCGTGGCCGACCTGCCCACGCATGAGCTGCTGGCCGGCTTCCGCGAACGCGACAGGTACGAGATCCGCGTCGAAGGAGTGGCGCCACCCGGGTTCGACGCCGTCACCCACGACGGCGTCACCACGATCAGCGTGCGGGTGAGCGATCCGATCGAGGTGTACGACGTGGTCGAGCGCCTGCGCACGCAGGGGGTCGTCCTGGAGTCGCTGACCCAGGTGCAGCCCGATCTGGAGGATGTGTTCCTCACCCTGGTGAACGAGCCGTCCCATGCTGCTTAACGTCCTGGGCGCGGAGATCGGCAAGGGCCTGCGCGTTCAGCTGGCCCACCCGGTCGGACACGTCATCACGCTGCTGATCAGCACCATGATGTACCTCGGCCTGCAGTTCGTCCTGGGCCAGGGCGAGCTGCGCCAGGATCTGCTGCCGCAGACCCTGGTCGCGATCGGCGGCTACTGGTTCCTGCAGTACGCCGGCCTGGTGATGGTGGCCGACCTCATCGAGGAGAAACGCGCCGGCACCTTCGCCCAGGCGCAGATGACCCCGGCGCCGCCGTGGCTGCCGATGCTCGGCCGGCTGATCACCGCCTCGGTGTTCGGACTGGCGGTGGCGGCCGTCGCCTCCCTCGTCCCGATGCTAGTGGCCGGGATCTCGATCCCGCTGCGCTGGGCGGCGCTCCTGCCGGCCGTGCTCCTGGGGGTGAACGTGCTGGCTTTCACGTTCCTGCTGGCGGCCCTCGCGCTGGTCTCCCCGATGATCGGCGCCCTGCAGTCGCTGTTCACCTCGCTGATACTGCTGCTCAACGGCTCGTTCCTGCCGCTGGCCCTCTATCCGGACTGGCTGGCCGTACTGGCCAGAGTCCTGCCCACCACGCTGGGCATCGAGGCGATCACCCAGACGCTGTTCGAGGGCCGGAGCCTGGCCGAGGTCTGGAACGCCGGCACACTGCCCTGGCTGCTCGCCCACACCCTCGCGCTCACCGTCGTCAGCGGCCTGCTGTTCGTCCGCAACCACCGCCGAGCGCTGCAGGAGTCGTCATGACCTTCGCCCGCGGATTCGCCGCCGAGGTCCGCAAGGGCCTGCTCAACCTCGCCGCCGGATGGCGCGAAAGCCTCATCCAGATGATCACGTTCCCGCTGTTCTACCTGCTCATCGTGCTGTTCATGGGGCGCGGGCAGTTACGTGCGGAACTGCTGCTGCCGGTGCTGGTCGGCATGGTGGCGCTGACCTTCATCCATGAGCAGGTCAACCGGGTGTTCTGGAGCTATCTGGGCGACATCCAGTCCGGTGTTCTGGAGCAGACCTACCTGACCCCGCTGCCCTCGGCCGCGAGCATCCTCGGCCGTCAGGTGGCCGCCGTGATCTCGGCCTTGCCCACCGCGCTGGCCGTGCTGGCCACCGGCGTCGTCGCCATCACCACTCAGGGCGGGCGGCTGCCCTTCGACGCGCAGGTGATCGTGCCGCTGGCCGCCATCGTGCTGGGCACCTGCGGGCTGGCTCTCATCTTGTGCGGGCTGACCCTGGTGTTCAAACGCATCGAGATCATCACCCAGCTGTCCGTGGCCGTCTACGCCATCGTGGGCGGCACACTGGTCCCCCTGGCCGCCATGCCGGACCCGATCGCCTTCCTCAGCCGACTGCTGGTGCCCATCGCGCCCGGCATCGAGGCGATGCGCGACATCCTGCTCGGCGGCCACTCCCTGGCCACCCTCCCAACCGGCTGGGGCCTCGCGTGGCTGCTGGCCCAGCCGCTGCTCATCACCACCGCCGGGGTGGTCCTGTTCAACCGGCTCGAACACCTCGCCCGGCACCGCGGCACCCTCGGCCGCTACTAGGCCAAGAACCCGAAAGAAAGAGAGCAACCGACGTGAACGTGTTCCTGTGGATTCTGCAGGCCCTCCTGGCCGCCGTCTTCGGCCTGGCCGGGGTCATGCATGCCGGCCGGCCCAGGGAGAAACTGCGCCCCATGCTGCCCTGGGTGGAGGACTTCACCCCCACCCAGATCCGCCTGATCGGCATGGTCGAACTTCTCGGCGCCCTCGGCCTGCTCCTGCCCGCCGTCACCGGCATCGCCCCGATCCTCACCCCGCTGGCCGCCATCGGCCTGGCCATCACCATGCTCGGCGCCGCAGCCACCCACGCCCGCCGTAAAGAGCCGTCGGCCATCGCCGTCAACGTGGTACTGCTCGCGCCGGCCGCTGTCATCGCCTGGGGCCGCTTCGGCCCTTACCCCTTCTGACCCTCCGTCCCGCTCGAGGTCGTGAACGCCTCGAGCAGGACGTCAGCGCAGGTGGGGGGCGCCGTCGACCTGGACGCACTGGCAGGCTCGCCCGTCCTGGATGTCAAGCCGTACCTGGTCGAGTTCGCCCCCCGCCACCCGGTCACCCAGCTGACTCATGAGCCACTGTTGCTTTGGAAATTTCCTCATTGTTACCGGGCCCCCGGGAAACGGCGACGTCCGACGCCCCGGCCGCCCCTGCCGCCGGGCGCGATTCCCCAGCGCGAGGTGAAGGTGGGAACATGTCGAGGTCATGAAGCACCCAACGGAAGGCCATGATCGGTGAGGCGGCTACTCACGGTCCTGTTGCTCGCGTGTGCCGCGCTGCTCGGCGCGGTCACCCCGGCGCAGGCCCACAACGTGCTGATCGACAGCGACCCCAAGAACGGTGCCGAGCTGGCCACCGGACCCGAGACGATCACGCTCACCTTCGACCAGCCTGTCCGGCAGGGCTTCGCGCAGATCAGCGTGACCGGTCCCGACGGCACGCGGTGGGAGGACGGCAAGACGGCGGTCGACAGGGCGAAGGCCAGCGTCCGCGTGAAGGCCCTCGGCCCCGCCGGGGAGTACGTGGTGGGCTACCGGATCCTCTCCGCCGACGGCCACCCGGTCTCCAGCAAGATCACCTTCACCCTGACGGCACCCGGCCCGGCCTCCTCGGAGCAGGCCGGTACCGAGCAGGCGCCTGCGGACCCGGCACCCACGAACCCGGCACCGACGGCCTCGGCCGCCGCGGCCCAGGGCCCCGACCTGGGCGCCCAGGCCGCCGAGGCCGCGCAGAACGGCGGGGCCGGGATGGCGGTGCTGTGGATCGCCGCCTCCATCGTCCTGCTCGGCGGGGCCACCGTCGTGGCGATGCGCCGTACGAAGGAGGGGGGCGCGAGATGACCGTGACCACCGAGCGGGTCCCCGAGGCCGGCACCGCCAGGAGGCTGGTGGCCGGCGGGTTCGTGTCGGGTGCCGTGCTGGCCGTGCTGGCCGCGACCGCGTTCACCGCGCAGGAGGCGGTGCCGGGAATCGTCATCCCCGGGCCGCTGGTGGAGTACGGCCTGCCGGTGCTGCGGGTGCTGCTGGACCTGGCGACGGTGGCGGTGGTCGGGCTGAGCCTGCTGCCGAAGATGCTCGGGTTCGACGACCCCGAGCGGACCGAACCGGTGATGCGCCGGGCGCGGCCGATGGCCGTGACCTTCGCCTGGGCGTGGGCGCTGCTGGCACTGGTCGTCATCGTCTTCCAGACGGCCGAGCTGAACCCCGGGCTGATCCCCACCCCGTCGATGATCGCCGAGTACGTCGACGGCGTCGGCGCCGGTCAGGGCATGCTCTTCACCGCGGCCTGCGCGCTCTCCTACGCCGGGATCGGGCTGCTGGCCGTGCGGTACGGCGAGAAGGTCCCCGCCGAGCTGCGGATCGTGATCGCCTTCTTCGGGCTACTGCCGATCCCGGTCACCGGCCACGCCGTCGACTCGGTCTGGCACGACCCCATCATGATCTCAATGGAGCTGCACGTGATGGGCGCGGCGGCCTGGACCGGTGGCCTGCTCACGATCATCCTGCTGGTCGCCGCGGACCGGGAGCTGCTGGCGCGGGTGCTGCCGAAGTTCTCCAGGCTGGCCACCCTGGCGCTGGTCCTGGTCAGCGTCTCCGGGCTGGTGAACGGGCTCGCCACGATGGCCCTCACCCCCGGGGTGGAACTGCCGGGGGCGCTGCTGAGCGGTGAGTACGGCCCGCTGGTGGTGGCCAAGGTCGCCTGCGTGGCGCTGCTGATCCCGTTCGCCGCCCACATCCGCTTCCGCCTGCTGCCGCACATCGCGGAGCGGCGGGCGACGGCGGTCGTCGCGTGGGCGGCGGCCGAGATCACCGTGATGGGGCTCGCCTACGGGGTGGCGGTGGCGCTGACCACGGCCTCCCTGTCCTGAGCCCGGAGCGTGTAGCGGCCGCACGCCCATTCGGCCGCCAGCCACAGGACGGCGAGTCCCGCTCCCCCGATCAGCATGGTCGCGGGGGGCACCAGCGGGGGCGCCATGAGCATCTCGTGCTGGAAGCGGAGCGCCTGGTCGACGACGAGGGTGACGCCGAGTGCGCCGACCAGCGCCCTGACCACGGGCATCCTGATCAGGAACGCCAGGTCGACGGCGAGCGCCCCGGCGATCAGGAAGACCGGCACCGCCGAGTGCGGGAAGTCGGCGACCGCGAGCAGGGGCCAGATCAGGGCGCGGAAGGCCACGTAGGCGCCGACCACCGCGGTGGCGGAGAACATCCGGCCGATCATCGCCCGGGCGCAGACGGCCACCAGCATGGCGGCGATCACGGCGTAGAGCGGGTAGAGCTGGTCGGGCACGGGCAGCGTGAAGTGGAGCGCCACCGCCCTGTCGTCCACCGGCAGGCCGATCTGGTCGGCGGCGAACCTGATCAGGATCGGTTCCGCGTCCGGCTCGCCCCTGTCCCAGGCGGCGAGGCCGTAGACCCCGTACTCCTGGTGCTGTTCCGGGAACCAGACGTTCTCGAAGAGGAAGACGAAGAGCCCGCCGAGGACCAGCGTGCGCGTCCGGCCGGGAACCGCCCGGATGAACCAGCCCCAGAGGACGCCGCAGACCATGAAGAGCGTGCCGATGTAGAGCATCAGGTGGGACGGGCTCCACGAGGTGATGTCGAGCCCGTTGACCCGGTGGTTGATCAGGTCGAGCGGTACCGCGATCAGGAAGACCGCCGTGCCCCAGGTGATGAGGCGCTGCGCGAGCTTGTCGACGCCGTAACCGGTGTAGATGTGGATGATCGTGAGCGCGAGAGCGATGGCGGTGCCGACACTGTTGAGCAGGTGCGGCGGGGCCAGGTCGTCACGGAGCCACTTGAAGTGCCAGGAGACGTCCCAGGACGCCCCGAGCACCTTGAAGGAGAAAGCCACCAGCCACCCGAAGTAGAGGAGCCTGAACAGGTCCTCCGGGGTCTCCCTGCCGGCCTTTCCTCGCGTCCAATACGGCAGAGCCCACTCGATGACCGGAGTGGCTCTTCTTCGGAGGCTTTCTACTGGCTTCACGTGTCGAAATGATGCCGCCCTCCACCTCAGTCCGCAATCAGGGACATCCCCGAGCCATCGGGGCGACCGTCACCCTTCCGGCACAGGTGATCATCCTTGCTCGGATGACCGGCGGGGACGCTCCTGAGAGTCGTCTCAGGAGCATCTCAGCTTGGATCAGTAAGCTCACGCCGTGACATCCCTCCCTCTTTCGAAGGGAGGGGATTCCCACGCTCAAGGAGAACTGGTGAAACGTGGGGCAAGGTCGGCCACCTGGATCGCGGTGGTCACCGTGCTGGCCGTCGGCGTCGTGGCCTGGCTGGTCTGGCCGTCCGCACCGGACGTACGGGCCCAGGAGCAGATGATCACAGTGCTCGACGGGCCGGGCGACGACCAGCGGGTCACGCTGGACGCGAGTTTCTTCCCTCCCGCCGGAGGCGGCAGGGCTCCGGCGGTGCTGCTCGCGCACGGCTTCGGCGGCAGCAAGCAGAGCGTCAGGGACGCCGCGGTGCGGCTGGCCCAGGACGGTTACGCCGTGCTGACCTGGTCGGCGCGGGGCTTCGGCCGCTCCTCGGGGCAGATCGCGCTGAACTCCCCCGACTACGAGGTCAAGGACGTGCGCCAGCTGGTCGACTGGGTCGCGAAGCGGCCCGAGGTCCGGCTCGACGCGGCGGGCGACCCGCGGGTGGGCATCGCGGGCGGCTCGTACGGCGGGGCCATCGCGCTGATGGCCGCCGCCCACGACCCCAGGATCGACGCGATCGTCCCGCAGATCACCTGGTACGACCTGGCCGACGCGCTGTTCCCCGACGCCACCGGGCAGGGGCCCCAGAACGGGGTGTTCAAGCGCATGTGGGCCGGGCTCTTCTTCAGCAGGGGCGGCCCCGCACCGGCCGTCCCCGGCCCCGGCCGGGGGGACGACGAAGGCGAGGAGCGGCCGCTCACCGCCGAGGAGGTGCGCTGCGGCCGGTTCCTGCCGGAGATCTGCGACATGTACCAGCAGGTGGCCCAGAGCGGCCGGGCGACGGCGAGCGCGGTGGAGACGCTGCGCAGGTCGAGCCCGATCTCGGTGCCCGGGAAGATCAGGATTCCGACGCTGCTGCTGCAGGGACAGCGCGACTCGCTGTTCCCGCTGGGCCACGCGGACGCCAACGCCAAGGCCATCGCCGCCACCGGCGCCCCGGTGCAGGTCGCCTGGTTCGACGGCGGCCACGACGGCGGCAACGGCGAGGTCGACTGGCTGCACGAAAGAACGCTCGGCTGGTTCGACCGCTACCTGAAGGAGACCGGCGACGCGGCTCAGGCCGGCGGCGCCTTCACGGTCACCCGCGACGGCGGCCGCGACCCCGGCACCCGCCGCCCGGTCCAGCTGCACGCCACGGCCGACGGCTACCCCGGACTGTCGGGCAGCGGCCAGACCTCCGTACCGCTCAGCGGCCCCGAACAGCCGGTGGCCGGCCCGCCCGGCGGCTCTCCCTCCTCGATCTCCGCGGTGCCCGGCTTCGGCAGCCTCGGCGGTGGCTCGGGCGTGAACCTGTCCATCGACATGGCGGGGCAGAGCGCCACCTTCGACTCCGCCCCGCTGACCGCCCCGCTCCAGGTCACCGGCAGCTCGACGGTACGGGTCCGGGTGACCTCGGAACCCGCGCCCGACGCGCGGACCGGGAGCGACGGGGCGAAGAGCCCGGCGGGCGAGGTCACCCTGTTCGCCAAGCTCTACGACGTCGCGGGCGCGACCCAGGCGCCGGTCCTGCCCGAGGGGCTCGTCGCCCCGCTCAGGATCGCGATCGGTGCGGGCGGCTCGGGCGAGGCCACGGTGACCCTGCCCGCCATCGACCACAGATTCGACGTCGGACACCGGCTGCGGGTCGCGTTCACCACCACCGACCTGGCCTACAGCACCCCGGCGGCCCCGGCCGTCCACCGGGTCGCCCTGGCCTCGCCGGCCGTGACCGTCCCCACCCACGCCGCCCTGCGCACCCCCTCGACCAGCCCCGCCTGGTGGATCTGGGCGCTGCCGCTGGCATCCCTCGTCGTCGCGGCCGTCCTGCTGCTCGCCGGGCGCCGCCGCACCACCGACGAGCACGATCCCGAACTGGACTCCGTACCGCTGCGGATCAGTGGGCTGACCAAGGCGTACCGGAACGGCGAGCGCGCGGTGGACGACCTGTCGTTCACCGTGGAGCACGGCCAGGTGCTCGGCCTGCTCGGCCCCAACGGGGCGGGCAAGACCACCACCCTGCGCATGCTGATGGGCCTGATCCGGCCCGACGGCGGCGAGATCCGGATCTTCGGTCACCGGGTCGTGCCCGGCGCCCCGGTCCTGTCCAGGCTCGGCTCGTTCGTCGAGGGCCCGGGTTTCCTGCCGCATCTCAACGGCCGCGAGAACCTGGAGCTGTACTGGAAGGCGACCGGGCGGCCCGCCGAGGACGCCAGGTTCGCCGAGGCCCTGGAGATCGCCGGGCTCGGCAAGGCCCTGGACCGCGCCGTCCGCACCTACTCCCAGGGCATGCGCCAGCGCCTGGCCATCGCCCAGGCCATGCTCGGCCTGCCCGATCTGCTGGTACTGGACGAGCCCACCAACGGGCTCGACCCGCCCCAGATCCGCGAGATGCGCGAGGTCCTGATCCGCTACGCGGATCAGGGCCGCACCGTCATCGTCTCCAGCCACCTGCTGTCGGAGGTCGAGCAGACCTGCAGCCACGCGGTGGTCATGCACCGCGGGCGCCTGGTCACCGCCGGGACCGTGAGCGAGCTGCTGGCCAGCCGTACCCCGGTCAACGGCTCGGGCACCCGCCTGGAGGACGTCTTCCTGGACCTGATCGGAAACAAGGCATGAGCGACTCCAACGCCGCCCTCACCACCCCGACCGGCTCTCCGGGCGGCCTCTCGCGAAACGGCTCGGCGCGCGGGTACGCGCCGGGCCGCACGTTGCCGCTCGCCGTGGAGATCGTCCGCCAGTTCAAGCGGCGCCGCACGCTGGTGATGTTCGGCCTGCTGCTCGCGCTGCCGTGGATCCTGGTGATCGCCTTCAAGGTCGGCGCCGGGTCGGGGCAGCCCGGCACCTCGCTGCGCATCTCCGACCTGGCCGTCGAGGGCGGCCTGAACTTCGCCGCGTTCGCCCTGTCGGTGTCCGCGAGCTTCCTGCTGGTGGTCGCGGTGGCACTGTTCTGCGGCGACAGCGTGGCCAGCGAGGCCAGCTGGTCGTCGCTGCGCTACCTGCTGGCCTCCCCGATCCCGCGCGACCGGCTGCTGCGTCAGAAGCTGGTCGTCGCGATGGGCTACTCGGCGGCGGCGGTGGTCTGCCTGCCGGTGATGGCGTTGCTGGCCGGCACCCTCGCCTTCGGCTGGAACGACGTCCGGGTGCCGGGGACCGGCGAGACGATCGCCGCGCTGGACGTGCTGCCCCGGTTCGGCGTGGTGATCGGCTACGCCCTGGTCAGCCAGTTCGTGGTCGCGGCCCTGGCCTTCCTGCTCTCCGTCAGCACCGACTCCCCGCTGGGCGCGGTCGGCGGCGCGGTCGGCCTGGTGATCGTCAGTAACATCCTGCAGGCGGTCGAGGCGCTCGGCTCGCTCAGGGAGTTCCTGCCGACCTTCTGGAACAACGCGTGGCTGGACGCCCTGGCGCCCCAGCCCTCGTACGAGGGCATGCTCAAGGGGGTGGCCGTCGCGGTCACCTACTCGGCGATCCTGATCGCGTTCGCCTTCCGCCGCTTCCGGAGCAAGGACGTGGTCTCCTAGCCCCAGTGCGGGGGGCGCTCCTCGATCAGGCGGGCGTCGTCGTCGGCCTCGCGCCACTCGCTCCAGCCGACGTCGGTGTCGTCGGCGGTCTGGTCGGGTAGGACCGGCAGGCCGTCGTCGGCGAGGTCGACGGGACGCAGGTCATCGGGTTCGAGCACTGTCACGTGCCCATGCTAGCCATCCGCCCGGCCTGTCTTCTCGCTCCGCGAAGAAGACAGGCCGGGCCTGTCTCTTCGCGGAGAAGGCGGGCGGGGCTTGGCGACGACGGGGACAGGTGAAAGCCCAGCGGGTACGATGCGAGGGCAGGTTTCCGCAACCCCCGTGAGGCGCCATGACAACGCCAGCAGGATGGCGGCGAGACGGCAATCTCCCCAACGAGCTGACCAGCTTCGTTGGGCGCACCAGGTTGCTCACCACGCTCAGGCAGCGGTTGAGCGAGCACCGCCTGGTCACGGTGACCGGCATCGGAGGGGTCGGCAAGTCACGCACCGCCCTGCGGATCGCGCATCTGATGCGCAGCCAGTTCAAGGACGGCGTCTGGTTCGCCGACCTGGCCCGCCTCCAGGACTCGGGGATGGTGCGCCACACGATCACCTCGGCCCTCGGGATCGCCGACCAGTCCGCCCGCTCGGCGGACGAGACGCTGATCGAGTGGCTGGGCGACCGCGAGATCCTCCTGATCATCGACACCTGCGAGCACCTGGTCGACGCGTGCGCCGCGCTCTTCGAGGACCTGCTCCGCAGCGCCAAGGGCCTGACCATCCTGGCGACCAGCCGCCAGTCGCTGAACGCCAAGGGCGAGCACACGGTCACCATCCCGCCGCTGACCGTCCCCGGCGACTCCCCGGGCGAGGACGTCTTCACCAACGAGGCGGTTCAGCTCTTCGTCGCGCGGGCCGGTGCGGTGGTGCCCAACTTCATGCTGGACGAGGGCAACATCGGCCCGGTGGCCGAGCTCTGCCGCCGTCTCGACGGCATCCCGCTCGCCATCGAGCTGGCCGCGGTCCGGATGCGCGCGCTCTCCGTGGAGCAGATCCTCGGCCTGCTGGCCGACCGGTTCAGCCTGCTCGCGGGGGCCAGCCGCACCGCGCTGCCCAGGCACCAGACGCTGCGGGCCGCGATCGGCTGGAGCCACGAGCTGTGCGAGCCGGCCGAGCGGCTCCTGTGGGCACGGCTGTCGGTCTTCGCGGGAGACTTCGAGCTCGATGCCGCCCGCTACGTCTGCTCAGGGGACAGTCTCCCCTCAGAGGACATCATGGATCTCATCTCCAGCCTGGTGGAGAAGTCGATCCTGCTGAGCGACGGCACGCCGTCCGGGCACCGCTACCAGCTGATCGACACCCTGCGGCAGTACGGCGAGGAGTGGCTGGACAAGCTCGGTGAGCGCGACCGGATCAGGGAGAAGCACCGCGACTACTACCTGCAGCTGGCCTCAAGGAGCGAGGACGCCTGGTCGGGCGCCCGCCAGGTCTACTGGTACGTCAGGATGCGCCACGAGCACGACAACATCCGCGTCGCGCTCGACTACTGCCTGCGCACTCCCGGCGAGGTACAGTCCGGGCTGAAGCTGCTGTCCTCCCTGTGGTTCATGTGGGTCGCCTGCGGGCTGGCCCGCGAGGGCAGGCTCTATCTGGAGAAGACCCTGGAGCTGGCTCGCCAGCCGAGCGCCGAGCGGTGCAAGGCGCTCTGGGTGCTGTCCTACATCAACAGCGCGCAGGGCAACATCAGCGGTGCCATCGAGGCCGCGGAGCAGTGCAGCTCGGACGCCGTCAGGGTCGGCGACTCGGGCGCGGTCATCCTGGCCACCAAGATGCTCGGCACCGCCGCCTTCCTCCAGAACGACCTGCAGAAGGCGAGCGCGCTGCTGGGCGTGGCGATCGAGTTCCACAAGAGCGGGCGGGAGCTCAACCCGGGTCTGCTCCCCTCGATCGTCGAGCTGTCCATGGTGCTGCTCATCCAGAACGAGCCGGCCGAGGCCGAGGTGCTGCTGCGCGACTGCATCGCGGTCTGCACCCAGCGCGGCGAGCTGTGGCTGCGCTCGTACGCCATCTACGCGCTCGCCAGCGTGTGCCAGGCGATGGGCCGTTCGCCCGAGGCCACGTCGAACGCCCGTGAGGCGCTCCGCCTCAAACGCTACTTCCACGACGTGCTCGGCATCGGCCTGGCGATCGAGGTGGTCGCCAGGCAGGCGCTGGAGGACGGCCAGCCGGTGCTCGCCTCCCTGCTGATGGGCGGCGGTCAGGCCAACTGGCGGACCTTCGGGATGCCGCAGATGGGCTCCCCGTTCTTCAACTCCGAGCACGACCGCTGCGTCAAGGAGTGCAGGCGCGTCCTCGGCGACGAGGCACACGAGGAGGCCTTCTCCCGGGGCAGGAAGCTGAACCTGGAGGAGCTGATCGTCCTCGCGCTCGGAGACCACGAGGACGGTCAGGTGCTCTCCGGGTGAGTCACCCGGCGGACTCTCCCCCCTGCTGCCAGGCCGTCGTGTAGCGGGAGCTGGTCAGCGAGTAGTCGACGCTGCCGCTGATCCAGAACTCCAGGCCGCGCACGTAGGCGAGCACCGCCTCGGAGCCGAGCGCCTCAAGGGAGGGGCGCAGCGCCACCATGTCGGCGATGGCCTGGTTGCGCATGGCACCGATCGCCTCCATCGCCTGCTGCCGGGAGTAGCCCCGGTGCCTGGCGAGCACGCTCACCAGGTTGTTGCGGGAGTTGACGCCCTCGCTCTCCTTGGCGTAGGAGATGAGGTCGTTGTCCCAGACCACGACGTCGTTGGCGCTCTCGGTGATCGCCTTGACGTCGGGGTGGCGCCACTCCTCGGGGGTGAGGGCGCGTCCGCTCGCGACGTCGATGAGGGCGAAGACCGTGAGCATGGCGCCGGTGCGCCGCCGCATGAAGAGGTAGTCGTCCACCTGCGGAACCACGTCGGCCTCGCAGTTGGCGGCCTCCCACACCTGGGCGAAGAGGTAGTCCTTGGTAACGGAGCGCCAGCGGTCGAGCTGGTCGTCGTCTCCGTACCTGGCGATCCTGCCCTTGATCTCCAGGAGCGTCCTGGCGAAGACGTCGTCGACCTCCTGCCCGGCCTCCAGGTCGTCGAGGACGGTGAACAGCCGGGGCAGGGCGCGGGTTATCTCGCCTGCGCCGCGGCCCGACTCGCAGAAGGCGTCGTCGAAGGCGAACAGCCACACGCACCAGTCGGTCACCAGGCGGAGCGTGTGGTGCTCGGCGTAGGGGTACGTACGGGCCCCCAGCCAGCCGTACTTCGCCCGCCGATAGCGCTCCACGGTCTCGGCATCATCCAGGATGCCCGTGTCCACCAGCCAGTCGAGGGTCTCGGCGTTGACCCTTTCGACATGGGGGCTGACCTCGCTGGGAAAGGGGCAGGGTAACGGGGGGACGCGAAGTGGTAGGCCTGACCTACGCGTAGTAGTAGTTCCCACTCCTCCAGGATGGCCGAAGGGCGATAGTTTTCCTATACATCGGTAAACACCTGGATATCGCAATTTTCAGGTTAATGCCCCACCCATTTCCGGTATTCGTCCTGGCCGAACATCCGGGCCGCGCCCGTCGCCGAGGGAGTTCCGGCATCCGGGTCGGCACCGGCCGGCAGGAGCGTCCTGGTCACGTCGGGCTCCTTCTCGAAGACCGCACCCGCCGGCGGCGTCTGTTCCCGGTCGTCGGCCCTGCCCGGGTCGGCGCCCAGCGAGGCGAGTGCCCGGACCGTTTCGGCGTGGCCGTGTTAGGCGGCGAGCATCAGCAGCGTGTCACCCTTGTCGTTGGTGAGGTTGGCTGGAACCCCGGCCTCGGCATAGGCACGGAGCGTCTCCGTCTCACCGGCTCTCGCCAGGTCGAACAGACGGGTTGCGAACTCCTCAAGCTCAGGGTCAGGCTGCATGTGACCCATTGTGCCCCGATAGGGTGCCTGTGACCGCCGAGGGCATCCGGAATTCAGCGGACCCCCCGTGGGTTGAGCTGAAGAGACGATCGACGAAAGGCTGGAAAACGGTGTTCGACCCGACGGATCTCTACCGGCTCAGCGGAGACGTCCCTGAGCTGACCGATCCGGTGCTGCTCTACCACTTCGACGGGTTCGTGGACGCCGGTGGCGCCGGACGGCTCGCCATCACCCATCTGCTCGACGAGCTGGAGCACCGGGTCGTGGCGACCTTTGACGTGGACCGCCTGCTCGACTACCGCTCCCGGCGGCCCACCATGACCTTCGACAGTGACCGCTGGGTGTCCGTGGAGAGCCCCGAGATCACGCTGCGCCTCGTCCAGGACAGCACGGACACACCGTTCCTGCTGCTCAGCGGCCCCGAGCCGGACCGCGAGTGGGAACTGTTCACCTCTGCCGTCGAAACGCTGGTCACCCGGCTGGGTGTCGGCAGGCTGGTGACCTTCCACGGCATCCCGATGGCCGTCCCGCACACCCGCCCGCTGGGCGTCACCGGACACGCCAGCCGGCCCGAGCTCGTCGCCGGTCAGACCAGCGCCTTCGGCAAGGTCCAGGTGCCCGGCAGCGCGACCGCGCTGATCGAGTTCCGGCTCGGCGCCAAGGGGCACGACGCCCTCGGCTACGCCGTGCACGTTCCGCACTACCTGGCGCAGGCCGAATACCCCTCGGCCGCGGTGACCGCGCTGGAGGCGGTCACCAAGAACACCGGGCTGGTGTTCCCGCTGGACGGCCTGCGCGAGGCCGCCGGGAAGACCGACGCCGAGATCGCCGAGCAGATCGAGGCCTCCCAGGAGCTGTCCACCGCCATCACCGGCCTGGAACAGCAGTACGACGCGTTCGCCGCGGGATCCGAACGCGAGAGCCTGATGGCCGAGTCCACGGAGATGCCGACCGGCGACGAGCTCGCCGCCCAGTTCGAGGCGTTCCTGGCCGAACGCGACGAGCATCGCGGTGACTGAGCTGCGCGTCGGCCTCGTCGGGTACGGGGTGGCGGGGGCGTTCTTCCATGCCCCGCTGATCACCGCGACCCCCGGCATGCGGCTGTCCGCGGTGGTCACCGGTGATCCCGGCCGGGCCGCCGAGGCCTCGGGGAAGTACGGCGCGCGGGTGGTCGGCGACGCCGCCGCCCTGTGGGACGGCGCCGACCCGGTCGACCTGGTCGTGATCGCCTCCCCCAACCGCACCCACGTTCCGCTGGCGGAGGCCGCCCTGAAGGCCGGCCTGCCGGTCGTGGTGGACAAGCCGCTGGCCGCGACCGCCGGACAGGCGCGCGGCCTGGTGGAGCTGGCGCGTGCGAGGGGCCTGATGTTGACCGTGTTCCAGAACCGGCGCTGGGACGGCGACTTCCTGACGCTCGGGCGGCTGATCTCGGCGGGCGAGCTCGGCGAGATCACCCGACTGGAGTCGCGCTTCGAGCGCTGGCGACCGGTGCCGAAGGGCGGCTGGCGCGAGACGGGAGGCACCGACGAGGTCGCCGGACTGCTCTACGACCTCGGCAGCCACCTGGCCGACCAGGCTCTGCGCCTGCTCGGCCCGGTCGTCGACGTCTACGCCGAGTCGGACGTGCGGCGCCCGGGGGTGAACGCCGACGACGACACCTTCATCGCCCTCTCCCACTCGAGCGGGGCCCGTTCCCACCTGTGGGCCGGCGCGGTCGCCCCCCGGCTCGGCCCCCGCTTCCGGGTGCTCGGCTCGCGGGCGGGCTACCTGAAGTACGGGCTGGACGTGCAGGAGGAGCAGTTGCGCGCCGGTCTCACCCCCGCCTCTCCCGGCTTCGGTACGGAGCCTCCGGAGCGGTGGGGCACCCTCGGCACCGACGACGACAACCGCGTCGTCCCCACCGAACCCGGCGCCTACGCCGGGTTCTACCGGGCCGTGGCCGCCAGTCTGCGCCAGGGCGCTCCACCACCGGTCGACCCCGAGGAGGTCGTCGAGGCTCTCACCGTGCTGGAGGCGGCCCGGCGCTCGGCCGCCGAGCGCCGGGTCGTCACCCTCTGACGACGCACCACCGCTCAAGGCGGTCGCGTCCGGGCGCCGCGCCTCCGTACTGGAAGCGCGGGCCGGTCGCGCGACCTGACAAGGGTCCTCAGTCGCGCAGGCGGGCGCGGAGGAGACCGGAGTCGCTCTCGCTCCAGCCGTGCGAGGCGAGCCATTCGAGCGGGCCGCCGAAACGGTTGTCCAGGACGTGCAGGAACTGCTCGATGTACTCGGGCCTCGGACGGTGGTCGTCGGCCGGGCGGTTGTCGAGGTCGTCACGGTAGGTGGCGCTGGAACGCAGCCGGGCCAGGATGCCCTCCAGGCGGTCACCCGTGGCGATGTAGTCGGCGACGATCGCCTCACGGGTGGCACCGGCGACCTCCAGCGCGAGGGCGCTGACGACACCGGTGCGGTCCTTGCCCGCCGCGCAGTGCACGAGGGCCGCGCCGTCGTCGCGGGCCATGGCGCGCAGAGCCGCCAGGACCGAGTCGGGACGGTCGCGGAGGTAGGCGTAGTAGTAGCCGGTCACCCGCAACTCGGCGAGGTCCTCCTCGTCCCGCGCCGTCCAGGGCAGCACCCGGTCGCCCTCGATGGTGTCGGCCTCGACATCGGTGTACCTGCCGCCCTCGGCGAACAGGGTGAGGTGGTGGATGCTCACCTCCGGCACCCCGGTGAGCGGCCCCGGCCCCTCCAGGCGCACCTCGGGACCCGAGCGCAGGTCGACGACGTTGCGGAGTTTCAGGTCGGCGACGAGCAGCTGAATGTCCCGCTCGGTCAGCCCCTGCAGGTTGTCGGCCCGGTAGATCCGGCCGAAGCGTGTGGTCCCGCCGTCCACCGTGGCGAGCCCGCCGAGGTCGCGTACGTTGACGGCACCTTCAAGATCAATCCAACGCGTGAAGTCGTTCATCGCCGCCAAGTTTATACGCCCCTTTACGTATGGCCAGTTAACACATAGGACCTATTTCCGTAATTGCCGATGTCCATGTACCGCGTCCGTAAATGCACCGCATTTTTCTCCATGAGGAAGAGTGAAGGTGCCCACCCGTGTCCCGACGTAAGGAGATCGCGTGGATCCGAGGAGACGCGCCCCGCATCTGCTGATCGATCCGGCTCTGCCCGAATCGATCTCCTCGGTCCTGCGCGCCGGCCCGCAGGCGCTGCGCGCGGCCCGGCTGGGACACATCCCCGAGGCCAGGAGACCCGATCTCGTCAAGGCGTTCGCGATCGCCGGGCTCCTGCTGCTCATGGCGGTGCTGAGTAGTGCGGGCGGCTTACTTGCCGCCCTCATCCTGATCTTCATCGCCGTGCTGCGCAGCCTGAGCGACGACCCCCGGAGCCTGCGCGAGCGGCGGCGCGTCCGGCTGGCCGTGGAGCACGGCGACCGGTTCATCCTGCCCGAGGACCTCGACGCCGACTGCGGCGACCTGCTCCGCCGCGCGCAGGACGCCACCAAGACGGTGCTCGACTCCCGGATCAACCGGGCAGGGCTGCTCGACACGATCGACAACGCGGTGACGTTGCCCGCGCAGACCTGGCAGATCGCCACGAAACTGGTGCGGTTGTCGAAGCTGAGGGCCGAGCACCGCCGCCTCGTACCGGACGCGCCCCCGCCGGAGGTGGCCGAGGCGTTCATCCCCTATGTCGGGGCGCTGAAGGCCGCCGAGAGCTCGCTGACCAGGCGGATCCGCGCGCTGGAGGAGTACGCCGGGCAGGTCCGCAAGGCCGACGGCCTCTACCTCGCCCACCGGCAGCTTCAGGTGCTCGCCGAACGGACCCCGCAGTACGAGGCGCTGGTCGCCGAGACGGCGGAGGACGCGCTGGCCGTCCCCGACCTGGAACGCCTGACCGAGCAGGCCCGGCAGATCAGGGAGTTGTTCCACAAGAGCATCGACGAGGCCCGCGGCGCCGCCAGGCACCTGCTGACGACCGCCGACCCCTGAGGCCCCTGGCCGCGCTCTCGGCCAGGCGTGAAGGGGGACGCTCAGCCCTCCGCACGGCGCAGGAGTTCCAGGGTGCGGCCCATCCCCGCCTGGTTGCCGAGGCTGCGGTAGATGTCCTGGGCCTGGCGCAGGGCGTCCACCGCGGCCTGCCGCTCACCCGCCTCCAGATACGCCTCCCCCAGGTAGCGCAGGCTCCTGGCCATCCACCAGCGGTCACCCAGCTCCTCGAAGTCGCGCACCGCCCGCAGCAGCGACTCCTGCGCCTCTCGCGTGCGGCCGAGCCGCCCGTGGGCGCGTCCCGCCGACAGCTCGGCCCTGGCGACGCCCCACGAGTCGCCGAGCGCGGTCAGCATCTCGGTGGCCCGGCGCACGTAGGTGAGCTCGCGGAGCGCGTTGGCCGGGTTGCCGACCTCCCCTGCCGCGCGCAGGCACCTGGCCTCCTCCCACAGCTCGCCGCGGAGCCGGAACATCTCGGCCGCCCGGTCCAGGCTGAAACCGGCCCTGGCGAAGTCCTCCTCGGCGGCACGGCGATCACCCGCGGCGTGCAGTCCCCTGGCCGTCACGCCGAGCACCTCTCCGTAGGCGCGCAGCGTCTGCGCCTCCGAGTAGCGGTTGCGGTCGCGCTCGAACACCCCCAGGGCCTCCTCCAGCAGTTCGCGCGCCTCCTCGGGCCTGTGCTGGGCAAGCCTGAGCTCCGCGAGGTTGCGCCGGGTCCTGGCCGCCCACCAGCGGTCCTCCTCGCCCTTGAAGGCGGTGACCGCGCCGATCAGGTAGCCCTGCCCCCGGTCCAGGTTGCCGTTGTTGAACAGGGTCATGCCGACCGTGCGCATCGCCCGCGCCGCCCACCAGGACTCGCCGAGATCGGTGAAGATCTTCAGAGCCCGTTCGGCGTCCGCCGCGGCGCTGTGATGGCCGCCTTGGCCGCCCGCCACCGCCGCCCGGTCCAGCAGCGCGATGCCCAGCGCCCGCCGGTCGTCCATCCGCTCCGCGGCCTCGCACAGGATCTCGGCGACCGACCGCCAGTCGGACCAGTAGGCCCGCAGCGAGTGGCAGAGCGAGCAGAAGGCCCGGCCGAGCCCCCAGGCCAGCTCCCACATCTCCATGCTCCTGGCCTGGCCGATCACGGCGACCAGGGTCAGCCGCTCGGCGTTGAGCCAGTCGGCCGCCGAGACCTGGGCCTGCGTCACCGCTCCCGGCCCACCGGGCCTGACCCTGCGGCCCCAGTCCTGTGGCCAGCGGGCCACGGCCGCCGCCTCCGCGCGGCGGCGGTAGCCGGACAGGACCCGCTCGATGGCGGCCCGGCGGTGACCGTCGTCATCGTCGGAGAACGCCAGCTCACGGGCGAAGATCCTGACGAGGTCGTGCAGCCGGTAGCGCATCACTCCGGAGAGGTCGGTACCCGAGCACTCGGCGAGCTGGGCGTCGATGAGCGCCTCCAGCTGGTCGGCGCCCTCGGGTTCCGAGGTGGCGAGCAGCTCCCCCGCCACCCAGCCGGGCACGTCGGGAGCGCTCAGCAGGCTGAGCAGGCGCAGCAGGCGGCGCTGCAGGCCGGTGCAGTCGTCGTAGCTCAGCTGGAGGGAGGCCCGCACGCTCTTGTCCAGCCTGCGGGCGATCTCAAGCTGGTCCAGGCGGCGGCGCTCGTCCCGCAGCCGGTCGGCGAGCCGGCGCAGCGTCCAGTTCTCCCGGGTGGCCAGGCGTCCGCCGCAGATGCTGATGGCCAGCGGCAGGTGGTCGCACATCCGTACGATCTCCTGGGCCGACTCCAGGTCGGCGGCGACCCGGTCGTCCCCGGCCAGCCGGGCCAGCAGCTCGACGCCCTGCGCCTCGCTGAACACCGACAGCCGCTTGTCGTAGGTGTTGAGCAGGAACAGCGGCTGCCTGGAGGTGATCAGGACCGCGCACCCGGGCTCGGCCGGGATCAGGTCCTTGACCTGGTCGCCGTCGTGGGCGTTGTCCAGGCAGATGAGGATGCGCCTGCCCTTGGTCCAGGTCAGCCAGAGCGTGCGGAGCTCGGCGAGACCTCCGGGGTCGGTGGTGAGCCGGACGCCGAGTGCGCGCAGGAACCCGATCAGCACCTCCTCCGGACCGACCGGAGCCTCCACCTCGCCGCGCAGGTCCGCGTAGAGGCGGCCGTCGGGAAAGCTCCCGGCGATCTCGTGGCCGAACCTGGCGGCGAGCACGGACTTGCCCACCCCGCCCCTGCCGTACACCGAGACGACCAGCGGCGAGGCGTTCTCCGTGTGGTCCCTGGAGCGGCGACGCGCGGCGAAGACCTCGCGCAGCTCGGCCAGCGACTCGGTACGGCCGGTGAAGTGCGCGGAGACCGGCGGCCACTGGTCCGGCGGGCGCCACGACGCCGTGGCGGCCGCGCCCTGCTCCTCGGACTGCCTGCCGGTCGTCGCCCAGGTGAGCAGTCCGACCAGGAGGCCGGCGACCGCGGTGGCGCCCACCTTGGCCTCGGTGGGCAGCTCCCACACGTCCAGCGAGGTCGCCAGGACGCTGGCCACGGCCGCGGCGATCCCCGCCACCGCGGGCGCCGCCAGCGGGATCCGGCGTCTCGGCGGTCTGGAGCCACGCCGATCAGGCACGTTCGACGGCCCGGCCATTCACACCCCTCATAGGAAGAGCACGACACGCCCTGCGAATGACCGTCCGGTGGCCGGGTGACCCGGCCCCCCGACGGTGATTAGCAGGGGGTTTATATCGGTTGAGAAGGGGGGTTTGAATTGCCGGGGCGGCGAACGTGCCAGT
>NZ_JBEXGU010000070.1:0-43265 GCF_040607515.1 Streptosporangium sp. NPDC005286
CTGGCCGAGGGCGGCCAGGGCGCGGATGTGGCAGGCGTAGGCGCCGATGATCCCGGCGCGGCGGGGCGCGGCCCAGGCGTCCATGTCGCGGGCGGTACTGGCCGCCTTCCGGACGTCGCCGCGTGCCGCGGCCAGCAGGGCGCCGGTGAGGCGGCCCGGCCAGGTCAGCAGGTCGTAGCCGTGGGCCTCGCACAACCGCAGGCCCTCGTCGACCAGCCGCTGGGCCTCGTCCCACCGGCCGGTGTGGAAGGCGTCCTGGCCGAGCAGGAACAGCGCCTCGATCGCCGAACTGACCGCGCCGCCTTCACGGCCGTGCTGGATGACGCGCTGCAGGACGTCGTGACACGGGGAGAGTCGGTCGAGATAGGCCACCGCGATGCTGGTGCGGATGATGCGGGCCGAGCTGACCTCGTCGCTGACGCTCGCGACGGCCGCGTCGGCGCGGGCCAGCATGTCCGGGGTCAGGCGGGCCGGGTCC
This sequence comes from Streptosporangium sp. NPDC005286, assembly GCF_040607515.1. NCBI lineage: Bacteria > Bacillati > Actinomycetota > Actinomycetes > Streptosporangiales > Streptosporangiaceae > Streptosporangium > Streptosporangium sp. NPDC005286. The sequence continues at coordinate 479 of NZ_JBEXGU010000070.1, forward strand.
CCGAACGCGTGGGACAAGATCACCAGGAGTCCGGGTGGGCGCGGTCTGAGGCGGTCGATGGCCTCATGCAGCGGCGGCCACAGGTCGGCCCGGCCGCCGAAGAAGCACACCATGAGCAGCGTGTACAGCACTTCGATGACGACGATGTCGCTCGCGTCGCGCGCAGCGTCTTGGTCCTGGATAGCGGTGATCAGCAGCCGGTGGGCGGTGTCGATGTCGCCGTCACCGTGTAGGAGGTGGAAGGCGCGGGCGCCCGCAACCGACAGCAGGTCGCTGGGGCCGGGGTCGGCGAGGCGGGCCTGCTCCAGCAGGCGGGGCGCGTCGCGCAGGTCGCCGGTGACCAGGGAGCCCAGGTAGGCGGCTTCGGCCAGCCGTCCGCTGCGGCCCTTGCCAGGCGGGCTGAGCTGGGCGGCGCGCAGCAGTTGGGCGACGGCGCCGACGGAGTCGCCGCGGCGCAGGTTGGTGATGGCGACCTCCTTCAGCAGGGCGGCGACCTTCTCGTCGGGTTCCTCAGTGGCTTCGGCCAGGTGCCAGGCGTGCCGTTCGGGGCGGTCGGCGAGGCGGGCGGCGAGTTCGGCGTGGGCGCGGCGGCGTTGCTCGCTGGTCGACAGGTCCACGATCGCCGACTGGATGAGCGGGTGGCGGAAGGTCAGCCGTTCACCGGACTCGTCCGCGCGTACCAGGCCGGACCGCTCGGCCGCGTGCAGTGCCCCGCCGCCGCGGTCGGTGTCGATCGCCCGGACGAGCCGCAGGTCTCCCGTACCGTCCAACGCGGCGAGCAGTAGCAGTTCGACGAACGGCGCGGGCAGCGCGCGGACCCGGGAGGCGAAGACGCTCTGCAGCCGGTGCGTGAGCGGCAGCGCCGCGGGCAGCGCCCCGGCGACCGTGGTGCCCAGGTCGCCGAGGGAGACGGGCAGCTCCAGCAGGGCGAGCGGGTTGCCCCGGGCCGTGTCCAGCAGCCGCCGCCGCACGCGCGGGGTCATCACGGGATAGCGGCCGGTCAGCAGCTCGGTCGCTGCTTCCTCCGACAGGGGGTCCACGTACACGACTGCCAGGCTGCCCAGGTCGAAGAAGCTGGGTTCGCCGCTGCGGCAGGCCACGACCATGCCCACCGGCAGGCCGTTCAGGCGGCGGGCCACCATGCCGAGCACGAGCGCGCTGGCACGGTCCAGCCACGGCAGGTCGTCGACCACGAGCAGCAGCGGCTGCTTCTCGGCCGTCGCCTGCAGCAGCGCCAGGACCGCACTGGCGACCAGGAGCTGCGCGGGCGGCTGCCCCTCGCCCAGGCCCAGCGCCACGTTCAGCGCCCCGGCCAGCAGAGGGCTCAGCCGGGGCACCTCGCCAAGGCACGGGTGGAGGAGTTGGTGGAGCGCGGCGTAGGAGATGTCCGCCTCGAACTGCGAGCCGGTCGCCCGCAGCACCCGCATCCCCGAACCGGTCGCGAGAGCGGCGGCATGGTCCAGCAGGGACGTCTTTCCGACGCCCGGGTCACCCGCCAGCAGCAACGCCTCCCCCGCGCCCCCGGCGATCCGGCTGACGAACAGGTGCAGTCGATGGATCTCCGGTTCGCGGCCGACCAGGTTCGCCACCTGATCGTGGCGTGCGTCGAACCAGTCCATCCCCCGACCTTCCTTCGCCTTGCCGTATCTGTCCAGCCTGTCCGGCGCGGACGTCTACTGGCCGGAAGTGGCGGCCTGGGCGATGACGGCGGCCACGGCGGCGGGGTTGGACACGTAGACGGCGTGGCTTCCCGGGGTCTCGGTGACCGTCGAGCCGGTCCGCTCCGACATGGCGCGCTGCGCGGGCGGGGGGATCATGCGGTCGTCGGTGGCGACCAGGTACCACGACGGCTTGGTCCGCCAGGCCGGTTCGGACACCGCGCCGCCGAGCGCGTCGACGCCCCACGGTACCTGCGAGTCGGCCATGAACGCGGCCTGCGCCGCGGGCAGGTCGGCGGCGAATGACGCGGCGAACTTGCCGCGGTCCAGGAACAGGAACCCGTCTTTGGGCGGCAGGATCGGTGGGACCGGCGCGCCGGGCGGCGGGTCGGCGATCAACGAGCTGACCGACTCGCCCTTGTCGGGGGCGAACGCCGCGATGTAGGCGAGCGCGACGACGTTGGGGTGGTTGCCGGCCTCGGTGATGACGACGCCGCCGTAGGAGTGCCCGACCAGGACGGCCGGGCCGTCCAGGCCGTCGAGGACCTGGTGGGTCGCGGCCACGTCCCCGGCCAGCGACAGCGTCGGGTTCTGCACCACGGCGACCCGGTAGCCGTCGGCGGTCAGGTGGTCGTAGACCCCCTGCCAGCCGGAGCCGTCGACGAACCCTCCGTGCACCAGCACGATGTTCTTCACGTCCGAACCTGCGTTCACTGCACTGCCTCCTTCGCCCGAGAATCCAGGCTCGGGCTCGATTGGGAAGATGTCCGGAACGGTAGACGAGCACGAAGGGGGCTCGATTGCGTCAAATGACGTAGATCCGGCGGCTGCCGCAGCTACGTCAGATTACGGCCTGTCGTTAAGGAGCAGTCACCAGGTACACGCGAGCCCTGTACGAACAGGTCAGAGACGCCATCAAGAGCGTTGGAGGTGACAGGGAACGGGCGCTTCCCTGTCACAGTCGACCAGGGTCTGCTCTGTGCCGACTTCGGCCGGCCGATGACCGGGCGTGCGTGCTGGTCGTATGCCCCAGTTGCGTTCTGCCATCCACCACCGGCATGTCCTCCACCACATTTCAGGTCGTTGCGGTGGAGGGTTTCCCGGCCGGCGGCTGCGGGAGGTCGGGCACGTCAGGGAGTCTGGTCGGGGCGGCGTTGTGTACCTGCTGGAAGATCACTGAGGTGCGGAAGCCCGCGATCTCCCGGCGCTTGCTGAGCCGGTCGAGCAGGAAGGCGTGCAGGTGGTCGAGATCCTGGACTGCGACGTGGAGGAGGAAGTCATCGCCGCCGCCCAGCACGAAGACGCTGAGCACTTCGGGCATGGCGCTCGCGGAGCTTTTGAAGGTATCGATGATGGTGCGGCTGAGGGGGCGCACCTGTACCGAGACCATGGCCTGGACGCCGCGATTGAGCGCGGCCGGGTTGATCTCGGCGTGGTAACCGCGGATTACGCCACGACGGGTGAGCGCCCTGACGCGTTCCAGACAGGTCGAGGGCGCGACGCCGAGTCTGCGTGCCAGTTCGCGGTTGGACTGCCGCGCATCTGTCTGCAGAAGGCTGATGATCTCCGAATCAAGTTCGTCCATGTACGGGATTCTGCCGGTGATTCCGATCATTCGTACGGTCAAACCTTCATTATGCGGCTGGATGTCCGATGCTTGCGGGGCAGCATCGCTCATATGACACGGAGGTTCGATATGTCCATCCTCGACCACGAACAGGTCCTGATCCGCACGGGACCGCGCTCGGGCCTGCCGGTCATCGTCGCCGTGCATTCGTCCACGCTCGGCCAGGCGGTCGGCGGATGCCGGCTCTGGCGCTACGCCGACTGGCAGGACGGCCTCGCCGACGCGTTGCGCCTGTCGGCCGGCATGACCGCCAAATGCGCCGTGGCCGGGCTCGCGAACGGCGGCGGCAAGACCGTCGTCGCCGTGCCCCGGGGCGCCGAGCTGGACGCGGCCATGCGTCGCGCGGTGCTGGACGACGTGGCCGACGCCATCGCGTCACTGGACGGGGTGTATGCGACCGGTCCGGACGTCGGAACGACTCCACAGGACATGGCGGTCATCGGTGAGCGCACCCCTCATGTCTTCTGCAAGCCGGCACAGCATGGCGGCAGTGGCGACTCCTCGCCGGCTACCGCGCTCGGCACGCTGGCGGCACTGCGCGCGATAAGCCGACGCCTCCACGGCACGCGCACGCTCACAGGCGTGCGCGTGTCGCTGGTAGGGCTGGGCAGCGTCGGTATGCGGCTGGCGCGCCTGCTCGCCAATGACGGAGCCGACCTCCTGGTCAGCGACATCGACCCCGCGAAACGGGCGGGAAGCGAGGAACTCGGCGCCACCTGGGCTTCGCCCGAGCAAGCCCTCACCGCGGACGCCGACATCCTCGTCCCGGCCGCGCTCGGCGGCATCCTCACCGGGGACATCGTGCCGCGGCTGCGCTGCTCCGCCATCGTGGGGCCGGCCAACAACCAACTGGCCACCGCGGCCGTCGCCGACCTCCTGCACCGACGCGGCATCGTCTGGGTACCCGACTACGTCGTCAGCGCGGGCGGAATCATCAACGCGCTCACCATGGAACTGCACCACGAAACCCCCGACGAGGCACGCGAACGCGTCGAGGCCATCGAGCACACCGTCGCCGACCTCCTCGATACGGCGGAACACCGACAGATGACACCCGCCCAGGCCGCGACGGAACTGGCCCGGCTCCGCCTCGACACCCCTGCCTCCACCCCGCGTCCCGCATCCACGTGAGCGAGAACGGAAGATCCACCATGCCCTTGGCCACGAAGATCGCCAGGATGGCCGGCTCTTCGTACTTCAGGTGGGGTCGAGACCTCCGACGATGAAGAGAATGCGGAGCGGTGGTTGTCGTAGTTGTGAGGCGGCGGGCGAGTTCGATGAAGCCTTGGATGACCTTCCGGTGGTGAAGTAGGCCAGGAACGCGTCGCGCCACTTCCGCGGGGTCCGTCCGAGGCGGACGTACTCCGGGGTCGGACGGTGTACGACTCGTGGGACTCAGTGCGTCACTTTCCACTGGAAGCCGTCCGGGTCGGTGAAGTAGCCGGAATATCCGCACCCGGTTGTTTCTGCAGCGGTGACTGTGATCCGGCCGCCGGCTGCGGCCGCAGCCGTCAGGAGGGCATCGACTTCTTCACGGGACTCGGCTGTGTGGGTGAAGACCATCGATTGGAAGCCGTCGCCGTCCTTGGCAGTGCCCGCATCCCTCGCGAGGACCCCGCGTTCCATCAGGCAGAGCCTGGCCGCTGCGTTGGTCGGGTGGAAGTCGATGTACTTGTTGCCGTAGTCCCGGTCGACCGTCATGCCCAGGGCTTCGTAGAAAGCCTTGGATGCCTTCGGCGCGGAAACGCCGAGGATGACTGTGGTCTCGGTCGGCCGCGGGGTTTCCGCCGCGGGGCCGGTGTCCTTATTGGTGGCCGCCGCCAGCTTCCAGATGGCGCCGTCCGGTGCCCGGAACACTCCAGAGAACGAACCGAAGAGGGCCTTCTTCGCGGGCTTGAGAACCTCTGCTCCGCTGTGGACGGCGGCATCCATCAGGGTCTTGACCTCGGTGGGCTGGTTGACGGTGTAGGTCAGCATGTAGCCGCGGAATCCCGATGTCGCCGGTCTCGTGCCTGCGTCCGCGGCGAGCCTTTCGGTCGCGGACAGTTCGAGTTGCCCGGTCCCGTGCATGTCGAGGTTCACCGAGTCACCGTCGTCGGTGATGGTGGGTGAGAGCGCGGTGGCGTAAAACCTGCGCGCGGCGTGCACCTCGGGCGCTCCGAGGGTGATGACGTCGGGCTTGAGGACCATGTTTGACTCCGTGGGCATAGAGCATCCGGTGATGCTGCGCGTGCGGTCGATCTCGTGTGGGGATCGGGACGGCCGGAGGCTCAGCGCAGTTCCTGGATGCGGATCATGTTGCCGGCGGGGTCGCGGAAGGCGCAGTCGCGAACTCCGTAGGCCTGCTTGATCGGCTCCTGGATGACCTCGGCGCCGCTGGCCTCTACTCGCTGAAACGTGCTGTCGAGATCGGCAGTGGCCAGCAGAAGACCGGCGTAGGTGCCCTTGGCCATCATCTCCTCGATGGTGATGCGCTCGTCGTCGGTGATTCCGGGATCCGCGGCCGGCGGCTCCAGGACGATGGACGTACCGGGCTGGTTGGCGGGGCCGACCGTGATCCAGCGCATCCCGTCGTACCCGACGTCGTTGCGGACCTCGAAGCCGAGGGTGTCGCGGTAGAAAGCGAGGGACGCGTCCGGGTCGGTGTGCGGGAGAAAGGCGGAGTGAATCGTGATTTCCATGTCGGTCAGGCTAATTGCGGCTCTGACTGCCACGCTTCTCGATTCCTGATCGGTTTTGCCACCTGCTTCGCCACGCACGCAGGAGTCCCCTCAAGTGCGCCGGTCGCCGTACGTCGGTACGCACCCGGTGGCACGCCACGCCCAGGGCGTGCGCAGCCCGGGAAGAAATCGCCTACGGCGGCATCCTCGGCTAGACGCCGAGCCCAGGGCGGGCATCTGCACGCTGTTGTTGAGGGTGATGAGTGGACCGGATCCGGTCATGGTCGATCTTTCCAGGGGTCAGCGTTCGATCATTTGCATCTGCTCTTCGTTGTGGTGCTCTCCGGCGGCGGGGGGAAGGTTGTTCAGCTTGTCGATCTGGTCGGCGGTCAGCTCGATGCCGTCGGCGGCGATGTTCTCCTCCACTCGGGCGACCCGCTTGGTGCCGGGGATCGGGGCGATGTGCTCGCCCTTGGCCAGCAGCCAGGCCAGGGCCACCTGCGCCGGGCTGGCGCCCGCCTCGGCGGCGATGGCCTGGACCTCGTCGGCGAGGGTCAGGTTGCGCTGGAAGTTCTCGCCGGTGAAGCGCGGGTTGGTCGTGCGCCAGTCGGTGTCGTCGAACTGTTCGGGAGAGCGGATCTGGCCGGTGAGGAAGCCGTGGCCGAGCGGCGAGTAGGGCACGAAACCGATGCCCAGCTCGCGCAGCACCGGCAGTACCCGCTCCTCCACGTCCCGGGTCCACAGGGAGTACTCCGACTGCACGGCGGTGACCGGGTGCACGGCGTGGGCGCGGCGGATCGTCTCCGGGCCGGCCTCGGACAGGCCGATGTGGCGGATCTTGCCCTGCTCCACCAGTTCGGCCAGGGCGCCGACGGTGTCCTCGATCGGAGTGTTCGGGTCGACGCGGTGCTGGTAGTACAGGTCGATGCGGTCGGTGCCAAGGCGCTTGAGCGAGCCTTCGACGGCGGTGCGGGTGTTGGCCGGGCTGCTGTCGAGGTGTCCCGGGCCGCCGCCGGCGTGTGAGATCATGCCGAACTTGGTCGCCACTACGACCTGGTCGCGGCGGCCCTTCAGGGCCCGTCCGAGGAGTTCCTCGTTGGCGTACGGGCCGTAGATCTCGGCGGTGTCGAGGAAGGTGACGCCCAGCTCCAGCGCCCGGTGGATGGTGCGGACGGACTCGGCGTCGTCGGTGCCCGCGCCGGTGTAGCCGAAGGACATGCCCATCGTGCCCAGGCCGATGCGGGAGATGTCCAGATCTCTCAAGGTGGTGTGCCTCATGATTACCTTTCGGGGACGAGTTGGGATGCGGAGCCAGGATGTCGGTGACGCGGGTCAGGTCTGGTCTGGGGTCGCCTGCTGCGCCTCGGCGAGGTCCTGGGTGGCTGCCCAGCTGGCGAGCATCCTGAGTCCGTCGGCGGTGGGGCTGTTGGGAGCGGCGGTGTAGACGTTGAGGGTCAGGCCGGGCTCGGAGGGCAGCTCCATCGATTCGAAGTCCAGGTCGAGCTGGCCGACAACCGGGTGGCGTAGCCGTTTCTGACCACTGCGGTGGAACTGCACGTCGTGGGAGGCCCAGCGCTGCCGGAAGACCTCGCTCTGCGTCGAGAGCTCACCGACCAGCTCGATCAGCGCCCGGTCGTGCGGGTTTCGGCCCGCTTCGAGCCGGAGCATGGCGGCGGCGTCGTTGGCGATCCGGTCCCAGTCGACGAAGAACTCGCGCGCGGCCGGGTCGAGGTAGAGGAACCGGGTGGTGTTGGCCGGGCGGCGCGGGTTGGCCAGGACGGGGGCGTAGAGGGCGCGGGCCAGGCGGTTCATGGCGACGATGTCGTGGCGGCCGTTGCGCACCCAGGCCGGTGCGTCGGTGATGGCGTCGAGCACCTGCTGGATCGCGGGCCGCACGCTGGTCGGCGGCGTGCGGCGGTGGCGAGGGCCCGAGCCGGCGGCCCGGGCCAGGGAAAACAGGTGCTCACGCTCGGCCTCGTCCAACCGCAGGGCCCGGGCCAGGGCGTCCAGCACGCTGTCGGAGGCACCGGAGAGGTTCCCCCGCTCCATGCGGACGTAGTAGTCGATGGAGACGCCGGCGAGCATCGCGACCTCCTCCCGTCGCAATCCCTTGACGCGGCGGTTGCCGCCGTAGGCGGATAGTCCTGCCTGCTCGGGGGTGATGCGCGCGCGCCGCGAGCTGAGGAACTCGCGGACCTCGGCGCGGTGGTCGATCTGGCCCATAACCCCAGGGTAGGCAAGGCGGCGGGAGTGAGGGAGGTAACGCCACTACCCCGAACGAGGGTGACTCGGGGTAGGAGCTGCAGTGGAACGAAAACCCTCGTTTAGCCCTTCCGTGCGAGGTCGGCGGGGGTGTTCTGTTGGTAGGAGGGTGTTTCTGATCCTCTGTGATGATCTTTCCCAACGCCCCAATTGGGTCCACGCCCCGGGCCCGGCGTGGCAGTCTGGAGGAGTGCTTACAAGCCGCTCAGCTCGTCAAGGGCCGTCCGGGCATACGCCCACCGGCCACGACAACGACGTCCCGGTGGTCAAGGCGCCCGCCGGTGCCTTGGGTCGACGGGTGTTACTTCTCGGCCGTGCCGGGTTCCCCGCTGATGGACTCCTGATAGATGTCCGCGTAGGTGCGTGAGTCCTTGACCAGGTCGTCGCAGAAGGCAGCGACGTCGTTGCCGATGAGTTCCAGGACTCCCTTGCCGGCCGCGACGCCCTCCTCGAAGAAATCGATGATCCCTGAGAGCAGGGGCCCGTCAAGCAAGTCGATCGGTCCAACCTTGAAGATGTACCTCTGAATCTCCTTGTAGACGATCTGGTAGTCCGGCGGGAGCGCCTTGACCCGCGCCATGTGCGCCCGCCACTGCTTCTTGCCCTCGATGATGTCTTGGATGCCCACGTCAGCCTCCTAGCTGGCCCAATTTCCTTGCGACGTTCCTGTTCAACTGCTCGCGCCACCGGTCGCGATAGCTCCGAGCCCCTTCTCCGCCGGCCAGCGCCGCGCAGAAGCCCTCGATGTCGTCACCCAGCACCTCGTGAATGCTCCGCCCATCGGCCGCTGTCTCTTCGAGCAGCCCCAGAGCACCGTCGAGAATCGGCATCAGGTTTCGACCTGTGAAGTCCGAGTAGGGAGAAAGATGACCCTTGATCTCTTCCCACGCCGCCCGGTAGTCGGCCGGCAATGCCTCGGCCCGGGCTTCGAACGCCTTCCATTCCCTGGTGAGATCGCTGCCTGTCATGGTCTCCCAGAAGTTCATCTCCCGCCCTCCTTGAGCTTGTCGATCCGTGATGTGATGTACTCCCATTTCGCCCAGAACGTCGCGAGTTCTTCGCGTCCCGCGTCGTTGAGCGCATAGAACTTGCGCGGCGGGCCCAGCCCGGACGGTCGTTTCGTCGCCTGGACGAGCCCGTTCTTCTCCAGTCGCAGCAGGATGGTGTAAACCGTCCCCTCGACGACGTCGGCGAAGCCGAGTTCGTTCAGCCGGCGCGTGATGGCGTACCCGTAGGTCTCCTCGCTGCCGATGATTTCAAGCACGCAGCCCTCAAGCGTGCCCTTCAGCATCTCCGTCAGGTCGTCCATCGTGGGTCCTCTTCCGTCTCCCCTTGGTACTCTGTGCTACCGAGTACCACTACACGGTACCACGGAGTAGTGGACCACGGCACTGGCAGTACGCCAGAACCACCGCGTGGTGTAGGCGCCTCACTGAGAGGGTCGCTTCCAGCAATCCTGGAAATCCAACGAACCCGCCTCTGACCTACGGTTACGTTGGTTTGGGATACAGAGCGCTGCGGGCACCATCCCGATTCAGGGACTTGTCTTGAGGGTTCAGATCTTGCGGCGCCCCATCGTTTCTGGGGTTGTTGACCTCTTATTGCCGGCCAGGGCGAGGTCACGTCCGTGGACGTGACCCCAAGCGAACTAGCTGGTCAACCGTTTGCAGCCCGTTAACGGCGCGACCTCGCTCTGGCGTCAGGAGGTCTGCTGCACGGCCCGGTAGATGGTGCCACGGCCAACCCCCAGGGCCTTGGCGATCTCGGCCACGGTGCCCTCCTGTGCCGCGTAGCGCGACCGGGCCAGCGCGATCTGCTCGGCCGGCAGTTTGGCGGGCCTGCCGCCGAGGCGGCCTCGGGTACGCGCGGCCGCCCGGCCCACCGCCGCCCGTTCGGCGATCAGCTCCCGCTCGAACTCCGCGAGCGCCGCGAAGATATGGAAGACCAGGCGGCCGGTGCTGGTGCTGGTGCTGGTGTCGATCCCCTCGTGCAGGCCGGCGAAGGCCACCCCGCGCTCGGCCAGCGCGTTGACGGTCTCCACCAGATGCCGCAACGAGGACCCAGCCGGTCCAACCGTCATACCACCAGCGTGTCCCCGGCCCGCAGATACTCCAGGCACCGCGTCGGCTCGGGCCGCTCAGTCAGCTTCCCCGACGCGGTGTCGGCGAGGAGCTTCTCGCAGCCCGCCGCATTCAGTGCGATGGCCTGGTAGGTCTGAGGGGGCGTCTCACCTGGGGGTCGGCCGGGCGCCGGTGCTCTCGCGGACGACGAGTTCGGGTTCGATCATGCGGTGCGGGGTGGCGGTGCGGCCGTCGATACGTTCCAGCAGCAGCCGGAAGGCCAGGCGGCCGACCTCGGTGAAGTTCTGTCGCACGGTGCTCAGTGGCGGCCACAGGTAGGGGGCCTCGGGGACGTCGTCGAAGCCGACCACGCTGACGTCCTCGGGCACTCGGCGGCCGGCTTCGCGCAGTGCTCGCAGCACGCCGGTGGCCATATGGTCGTTGGCGGCGAAGATGGCCGTGACCTCGGGGTCGCGGGCCAGTTGCCTGCCCGCCTCGAAGCCGGAGCGTGCGCTCCAGTCGCCGCGCAGGGGGTCGGGGATCTGGCGGCCTTCGGCGGTCAGGACCGAGCGCCAGCCCTCGACGCGGGCGCTGGCGTCGATCCAGTCCTCGGGGCCTGACAGGTGCCAGACGGTGTTGTGGCCGAGGCTGAGCAGGTGTCTGGTCGCTCGCACGGCTCCGGCCGCCTGGTCGACGGCGGCGACGGGGACGGGGAGGCTCTCACGGGCGCCGACCACGACGGCGGGCAGGTCCGGTGGCAGGTGGTGCAGGCCGTCGGCGGCCGATTCGTGGGGGGCGACGATGACGACGCCGTCGACGGACTGGAAGCGCAGCCGGTTGACGGCCTCGGCGATGGAGCGGCGGTTGAGGGTGGTGACGTTGACGATGGTGACGAGGTAGTCGTGGGTGCGGGCGGCCTGTTCGATGCCGTGCAGGGTGGAGGCCGGGCCGTACAGGGTGGTGTCGAAGCTGACGACCCCCAGGGCGCCCGAGCGGCCGGTGACCAGCGAGCGGGCGGCGAAGTTGGGGCGGTAGCCGAGTTCGCGTACTGCGTCCAAGACGCGGGCGCGGGTGTCGGGGCGCACCTTCTCCGGGGTGTTGAGAACGCGGGAGACGGTCATGGCCGAGACGCCCGCGCGCGCGGCGACGTCTTCCATGACGGCGGCTCTGGGCCGCTCGGAGAACGTCTGTCCGGATACCTGCTGGGTCACCCTGTCCGCCTCGTCGAAGTTACTCCAAGCGTATCCGAGTGTTTGCGCTAACAGTTCGGGGGGTGGTCCGTGCGGGAGGCGTTTTCCGTGGGAGCGCTCCCTTTTGGTGCCGGTCGGGCCCGTATGGTGAGCTCCAGGCGGGCCACCGATCTGCCGACGCACGTGGCCCGGGCACGTGCCGACCGGGCGGGGACCTCGCCCAAGCGCGACGAAGCCGCCGCCCCCGCCGGCTGGATGGAGTGCCGACCTCGCCGCCTCGGCGGCGTACCTGTCGCGCGCTCGTCGTCTTGGCTGCGAACACGCCGCCGATGGCTGAGATCGGCACCACCTCACGACATCCGCAACGCGCTCAGGCAGCTCACATGCGCCTGCCCAGGACATCGGCCAGCAGGTTGAGCGCCTCGATCACGCGTTCGCGATCCGCGCCCAATCCCTCCAGCAACTCGGCCTCCCGGGCCAATTGCCGGGGGAAGATCGCATCGACGGCCGCTTCGCCCGCGGGCGTCAGCCGCACCAGCGCGGCACGCCGATCGGTCGGGCTGGGTTCTCTCACGACCAGACCGCGACTCTCCAGCCGGGTCAGCGTCTTGCTGATCGCTGCACGCGAGTGGCGCATCCGATCGGCCAGATGGCGCGCGATGGTCGGACTGGGGTCATGCCGCAGCCGCAGGCACACATCGAGTTCCGCGCCGGTGAGCGCGGCGTCGACATAGAGCGGGTCCAGCGCCTCGCCCAGCAGGGCGATGACGCGTTTAAGCGGGCCGACCACCTCCATCGGGGAGGTGTCGAGGTCGGGACGGGCCGCGGCCCACAGCTCACGGACGCGATCGGTACTCCGGCTCATGCCATCCTCATCCCGACGATTGTTAACTGGTTGATTACCAGGTTACCTTTGATGTCATGATAGACACCACGGCGCTTCGGCGTCCTGTCCTGCTGGCTATCTTGAGCCTGCTCACCGCAGTGGCGCCCCTGGCCATCGACATGTACGTGCCCGGCTTTCCCGACCTCGGCCGGGAGCTGGTCGCGGGCGAGTCGTCGGTGCAACTGTCGATGAGCGCCTTCCTGATCGGACTGGTCGCCGGCCAGTTGGTGATCGGGCCACTCAGCGACGGGCTGGGCCGGCGCCGGCTGCTGGTGGCGGGCACCGCCGCCTTCGCGCTGCTGTCGGCCTGTTGCGCGCTGATGCCGACAGCGCCGCTGCTGGTGGCCGGCCGTTTCCTACAGGGCTGCGCGGGGGCGGCCGGGCTGGTGCTGGCCCGCGCCGTGCTGACCGACCGCTTCGCCGGGCCGCGGCTGCCGTTCTACTTCTCCATCCTGGCAATGATCCTGGGAGCGGCGCCGGTCCTCGGTCCGTTGCTGGGCGGCATGATCGTGACCGCCTCTGGCTGGCGCGCGGTGTTCTGGGCGCTGACCGCCTTCGGGCTGGTGATGCTGGCGGCAACCTGGCTGGGTGTGCCGGAGTCCCTGCCGCCCGCCCGGCGATCACCCGGCGGCCTCGGGCCGGCATTCACCTCCATGGCGGCGCTGTTGCGCCAGCGCGCCTTCACCGGATACACCCTGACCCTCGGCTTGGCCGCCGGAGCGATGTTCGTCTACATCGGTGCCTCCAGCTACGTCTTCCAGAACGGCTTCGGGCTGAGCGCCGTCCAGTACGGGCTGGTGTTCGCTGTCAACGCCGCTGCCATGCTCGCCGCCAGCGCGAGTTTCGGCCTGACCGCCCGGCGGGTGGCGCTGCCCGCACTGCTGTCGGGCTACCTCGCCATCGGCACACTCGGCGCGCTCGCGCTGGCGATCCAGGCCACGCTGGCGCCCACCCTGGCCGGCACCTGGCTGTGCCTGGCCGTCATGCTGTTCGGCATCGGCGGTGTCTTTCCCGCCGTCACCACCATCACCCAGACCATCGGCCACGCCCGCGCCGGCGCCGCATCCGCGCTGTCCGGCGGCGCCGCCTACCTGTTCGGCGCCCTGGCCGCCCCGCTGAGCGGCACCACGCTGCGCGCGATGGCGTTGATCATGCCGGCCGCACTGGTGCTGGCCGTCTTGTCCCTACTGGCAGCGCGCCCCTGGCGGCCTCTGCCCGAAAGGAGTTTCGCATGAACACCATGCGCCTGATCATGGCGCTGGCCGCACTGAGCGGCCGCCCGATCCGCCTGTCCAGCGTGGCCGCCCCAGATGACGACCCCGACAGCATCCGGCTGCGCGTGAGGCCGGCCGACCAGATCAAGCCCGGCCGCGGCGCCCGCGCGTATCGAGGGATCGTGTACGCCGCTTCGGCACGCAAGCTGCGCATGGACATCCTGGTCCCGCAGGCGCCCGGCCCGCACCCGCTGGTCCTGTATCTGCCCGGAGGTGGTTTCGTCACCGCCCGGCGCGCGATGGCCGCCCGCCAGCGCCGCTACGTCGCCCAGGCAGGGTTCGTGGTGGCCAGTATCGACTACCGCACCGTCAGTGACGGCGCCACCTACCGCGATGGACTGGCCGACGTCGCCGCGGCGCTGAGCTTCCTGCGCCTCCACGCCGGCCGGTACGGGATCGCCCCCGCCCGGACCGCGCTGTGGGGCGAATCTGCGGGCGGCTACCTGGCCGCCATAGCCGCAACCGACCCCGGCAGTGGCGTCGCGGCGGTGACCGGCGCGGGAGTCGACGCGGTGGTCGACGTGTTCGGTGCCTCCCACCTGGCCACCGTGGCCGATGGCTTCGACCCTGCCACGGTGACCGCCCACACCATGTCGGGCGCAGCGCTGCCCGCCTACCTGCTCGGCCCGGGCCGGGCCCTGGCCGACCATCCCGCCGAAGTGATCAACGCCGACCCGGCCGGCCACATCACATCCGATACTCCGCCGTTTCTGCTGTTGCACGGCGACGACGACCGCATCGTGGCTCCTGCGCAAACCGCCCGCCTGCACCAGGCCCTGCGCCGCGCCGGCGTGGACAGCACCCGGTATGTGCTGCAGGGCGCCGGTCACGGCGCGCTGTCGGCCGCTGCCCGAATCTGGACCAGCACGCAGGTCATGGCGATCATCGTGAACTTCCTCCGCTCCCGGCTGGGGGCCACTCCAGAATCCGGCGACGAGATCAGGGGGTGATCGTCCAGCCCTGGCGCCCCTTCAACGCTCTTCCTTCGAAAAGTGATTCGCTATGACGCCTCGCGAAGCCCGGCCCGCCGGCCGGCGGAACCCGAGGCGGCAAAACCTGACCGAAGCGCCGCCGGCAGAAGCCACGAACGCGGTGTGCTCCCCTGAGCCGGCCGTCGGCCCCGGGCAGCGCACCGCGTTCGCCTGAGGCGCCGGCCGGAGGTCGAATCGGCTGAAGTGCCGGCGCGGGTTGTCGATCAGCGTGATGGTCAACCGCGCCTCGGCGGCGCCCGCGTGACGCAGGGCCGGGATCACCGCCGAGCAGTTCGACATCGACCGGACGTGCGCTCCGGAGTACCTGCCCCGGCCGCCCTGCGCACGATCTTCGCGGCCCTTGGGCTCAGCGGCCTTGGCCCGTAAGCTCAAAGCCGCCTCCAGCAGGTCACGAGAAGGAGCGACCCATTCCCACCCCACCCAGCTTCGCGGAGTTACTGCGCCGGCATCGGCGTGCGGCACGTCTCACTTTGGAACAGCTCGCCGAAGCATCGGGGGTCAGTGCCCGGACCCTGTCGGACATGGAGCGCGGGCGCAGCACCGGACCCCAGCATCGGACGGTCGCCGCTCTGGCGCAGGCGCTCTCGCTTGGGGAGGGCGAGCGTAAGCAGTTCATCGAGCTGGCGCGAGAGGGCCGGTTGCGGGATCACTGGGCGCGTCCGACCGGACTGTGTGAACTGCCTCGATCCGTTGACGATTTCACCGGTCGTGCCGCCGAGCTGGCCTGGGCGGACGACTTTTTGCACGCCGGCGATTCGCCGGGTGCCGCCGGCGTTGCACTCATCACCGGCGCGGCCGGTCTGGGCAAGACCACGTTCGCCGTCCGCGCCGCCCATATCCTGCGGCCGAGCTTTCCAGACGGAGTGTTCTTCGTCGACCTGTTCGGCATGTCCCCCCAGCCCCTCACCGCCGACGACGCCCTGACGCAACTACTGCGCGCGCTCGGCAGCGCCGAGCGGCACATGCCCCACGACCCCCTGGAGCGCGCCTCGTTATACCGGTCGCTGTTACGAGAGCGGCGCGTTCTGGTCGTGCTCGACAACGCCGGGTCGGAGGAGCAGATCCGCCCGATCCTCCCCGGTGGCGGCCCCAGCAGAGCGCTCGCGACGAGCCGGCGGCTGCTGGCCGGTCTGGAGGGCGTGCACCGGCTGAGCCTCGGCCCGTTGCCACCGGTGGAAGCGGCCGAGCTGCTGACCGGGATTTTGGCCAAGCGTGGTTCCTTGGACGGCGGAGCGGCGATCAGCGAGCTCGCTCAGTTCTGCGGCGGCCTGCCCTTGGCCTTGCGGATCGTTGGGAACCGGCTGGTCAGCCGGCCCAGCTGGCCGGCCGCCGAGTTCGCGGACCGGCTGGCGGACGAGGAGCGACGGCTCGACCAGCTCAAAGCCGGCGACCTCAAGATCGCGACCGCGTTCGGGATGTCCTACGACCAGCTCGCGGCACCCGCGCGGCGGATCTTTCGCCGACTGTCCCTCGTACCCGGCCGGGACTTCGACGCCGCCCTCGCCGCAGTGCTCGGCGGTATCTCGCCCTGGGACGCCTGGGACGCCCTCGACGAGCTCGTCGATCTCGGCCTGCTGCAGGACGGCACGTCGGGACGTTACCGCTTCCACGACCTGGTGCGGCTGTTCGCCCGCGAGCGTCTTCACGAGGAGGAAGCCGCGGCCGACCGTGACGCGCTCGCCGCGACGATGACGTCGTGGCTGCTGCGGATGGCCACCATGGCAGGGCAGCGGTTCGGCCCCCAGCCCGACCGTTTCGACCGGCCGAAGGCCGATCTGAAGGATTTCGCCACCGCCGAGGAGGCCGACCACTGGCTGCGCGTGAACTCCGGCAACTGGCTGGGCGCGCTACGGTCCGCGTCGGGCGGGGCCCGGCACGTGGAGGTGCTGGACTGCGCCGAGTCGATGCACTGGTTCTCCGACCGATGGATTCACTGGCCGCACTGGGGAGAGGTCTTCACGCTCGGCGCCGAGGCCGCCGCCGCCCTCGGTGACACGGCTCAGCACGCCACGCAACTCAACTACCTGGCCTGGGTGCATCTGGTGCCGCCCGAGGACCCGGAAGCCACGATGTGGTACGCGACCCAGGCGCTGGACCTCGCCACCCGCAGCGGCGCCACAGCACAGATCGCCTGGGCCCACCAGTACACCGCAGAGGCGCTACGACGGCTCGGCCGGCTGAGCGAGGCCTTCGACTCACTGGCCAAGGCGGCGGAGATGTTCAATGCCGCCGCCGACATCGACGCCTACTGCCAGAGTCTGAGCCTTCTCGGCGACTGCCTTCTCGGCGACGGACGCCACGAGGCGGCGCTGGAGCAGTACCTCGAGGTGCGTGCCCTGCTGGACGACGAAGGCTCGGGCATGACAGCGGACATCGTGTCGTTCACCCGGCCGCAGACGCTGGCCCGTATCGGCCACTGCCTGAGGCTGCTCGGCCACCGGGCCGAAGCGATCATCACACTGACCGAGGCAATCGCTCTCATGGAGCAGTTCCAGACGATCAGCTCACAGGCCCGCGCCCTGGAGACACTGGCGGTCGTCCTTGCCGAGGAAGGCCGGACCGAGGAGAGCCGCCGAGCCTACGCGCGTGCGGCCGAGCTGTTCGAGGCGAGCGGCGACGCCGAGGCCGGCGGCCGCTGCCACGACCTGGCGACGACTGCCCGCTGAGACGCCGAAGGCCGGTTTCCGCGGAACTTCTGCGTGCTGTTCTGCGTGGTCCGTGATCTTCCTCGCGACTTGAATGGGGCGTGTCGGACAGGCATCGGGCCTGTTCAGCAGCGCAGGAGTGACCATGACCACCATCAGGAACATCGTGCTCGTGCACGGCGGCTTCGTGGACGGGTCCGGCTGGCAGGGCGTCTATGACGAGCTCGCCAGGGACGGCTTCCAGGTCCGGATCGTGCAGAACCCGACGCTGTCGCTCGAGGGTGACGTCGCCGCGACCCGCCAGGTGCTGGATGTGCTCGACGGCCCTGCCGTCCTGGTCGGCCATTCCTACGGCGGGGTCGTCATCAGTGAGGCCGGTACCCACCCCAACGTGGCGGCGCTGGCGTACATCGCGGCGTTCGCCCCCGACAAGGGCGAATCGGTCGCCGCGCTCATCGCCGACCCGCCGCCCGGCGCGCCGGTTCCGCCCATCTTGCCCCCGCGCGACGGCTTCCTCTATCTCGACCGTGACAGGTTCCACGGCGCGTTCGCCGCCGACCTGCCCGCGCAGATGGCCGCGTTCATGGCCGACGCGCAGGTCCCCTGGGGGGTGGACGCCCTCGGCGGGGTGGTCACCGAGCCGGCCTGGCGGCACAAGCGCAGCTGGTACCTGGTGGCCACCGAGGACCGCATGATCCCGCCGCCGGCCCAGCGCACCATGGCCGAGCGTGCCGGAGCGTCCGTCGTCGAGGCCATCGGCAGCCACGCCGTCTACGTCTCCCAGCCCGCCGCGGTCGCCGACCTCATCCGCCAGGCCGCGGCCTGAGGACTGCGCGCATCACGTCGGTCCGGCCTGGCCGTGGCCAAGAACCAGTCGCCTCCCGGTCCTGGCCGCCCCACGATGGCGCTTGACCTCGGGGGCGGCGCCGCACTGAAGCGTGCTTGAGCGTCGCCCCCGGATCCGCCCGCGATCTCTCAACTAGAGCTCCATTGGAGACAGCCATGAACCGTCCCACCGCACTGCCGCGCCGTGTCATGCTCGCCGTCGCCGCCGGCGGCCTGGCCGCCGCGCTGCTCACTGTGCCGTCCGCGGCCGCGGCCTCCGCGCACGCTGACACCTCCTCCACGGCCAAGCCCACGATCGTCTTGGTGCACGGCGGCTTCGCCGACGCCTCCAACTGGAACGGCGTGATCCCCAGGCTCCAGGAGAAGGGCTATCCGGTCTTGGCGCCGGCCAACCCGCTGCGCGGCCTGCCCACCGACGCGCCGTACATCGCCAGCGTCCTGAAGTCGATCGAGGGGCCGATCGTGCTGGTCGCCCACTCCTACGGCGGAGCCGTGATCACCAACGCCGCCGTCGGCATCCCCAACGTCAAGGCGCTGGTCTACATCGCCGCGATGGCGCCCGACGAGGGCGAGACTCTCGCCGAGCTGTTCGCGAAGTTCCCCGGCAGTCAGATCCCCGACGCCGTCCGGGAGGTGCCCTTCACCGGCCCCGACGGCAGCACCGGCATCGATCTGTACCTCAAGCCGGACAAGTTCCGCAGCGCGTTCGCCGCCGACCTGCCCGTGTCCACCACTCGCCTCATGCAGGCCGGCCAGCGCCCGTTCGCCGCCTCCTCCTACACCGACAAGACCACCGGAGCCGCCTGGCGCACCATCCCCTCCTGGGCGCTGGTGGCCACCAAGGACAAGGCCATCCCGCCTGCCCTGGAGCGCTTCTTCTACAAGCGCGCCAAGTCCCAGGTCTACGAGACGGCCGCCTCGCACGTGCCGATGATCAGCCAGCCGGGCCTGGTGACCCGCATCATCCAGGACGCCGCTCGTGCGGTCAGCTGAACCGGAGACCGTCCGCGGGCGGGTGCGGGTAGATGAGCTGAAGACGGTCCTGATGCACGAGCACGTGTTCGTGACCACGCCGGAGATCCGGCTCGACTACCCGCACCTGTGGCAGGAGGACGAGCGGATCGCCGGCGCGGTGAGCAGGCGATCCGCGTTGAAACAGGCCGGCGTGCACGTGATCCACATCCACGCAGGGGTCACCGACCACCAGATCGACGTGATGCTCATCGACAACCCGCGCCGCTACTTCAGCCCAGGCGCAACCACCTGAGTGCTGACCCGGCAACCCCGGGGCAGCACTGTCCACGTCAGGAGCACCTTGTGAGCCTCGCCTCCGGCCCGCTGCTGCCCGGCACCCATACCGTGAGCATTCAGGGCGTTCTTCAGCGCTACCACGTCGCAGGCTCCGGCCCGCTCTGCCTTGTTCACTCCGGCGGGCCCGGGCTCGGCTGGGAGTACCTGCGGATGCCGGAACTGGAGCGGCATCTGACGCTGGTCTACCTGGAGCCGATCGGAACCGGCGGATCCGGGCACCTGTCCCGGCCGCAGGCCTACCGCATCGACACCTACGCCCAGTTCCTGCACGGCGTCGTGGAACATCTGGGCGCGCGAAGACCGTTCCTGCTCGGCCACTCCCATGGCGGATTCGTGGCGCAGCGCTACGCGCTGAGCCACCCCACCGTCCTGGCAGGCATGATCTTGTACGACACCTCGCCACGCACCGGGGAAGAGTTCTGGAACCAGGCGCTCAGCAACCTCGACCACCTCCCAGAGCGTCACCCCGACCAGCCTGAGGCGGCCGGCATCTCGGAGGCTTTCCGGCAGGCGTTGGCCGCCACCGACAACGAATCCTGCACGCAGGGTCTGCGTGCCGTCCTGCCCGCCTACTTCGCCGACTACTGGGCCCACGAATCCGAGCTGGCCCCCATCCGGGCTGTCTTGCGCGCGTGGGTCGACCCGATGCGCGCGGAGGAGGAACCCTTCGACAGCCGCGACCGGCTTCGCGACATCACCGCGCCCACCTTGGTCATCAGCGGAGGCCACGACTTCATCTGCGGACCCGTTTGGGGGCGGCTGCTGCACGAGGGCATCGCCCACTCTCGGTTCGTCCTGCTGGAAGACAGTGGTCACCTGGGGCATCTCGAAGAACCCGAGGTTTTCACCGCGGCGATCGTCGACTTCACGCTCGGTGTCGGCCAGGTGGAGTCGCAAACGCCCACATCCCATGGTGGCTGAGGGCGAGCAGATCAAGGTTCGCATCCTCAATCGCAGCCTCATCGACCACCCTATGCACCTGCACGGGCACCGGGTCCGCGTGTTGTCGCGCAACGACACCCACGCAACCGGCAGCACCTGGTGGACCGGCTCGCTCAACGTCGCTCCGGGCGAGATCTTCGAGGTCGACTTCACCGCGGACAACCCGGGCATCTGGATGGACCACTGCCACAACTTCAAACACGGCTCGGAAGGCATGATCATGCACCTTGCCTACGCCGGGATCACTTCCCCCTTCCAGGAAGCGCATATCCCGAAATGACCGCCACCGCGCTGGAGCACTCCCTCACCCGGCCCAAGGAGGTCTGGATGGGGAGGTCAGTGCGGAGGGGGCGGCGTGAGCTTCCTGACGAAACGGGCGGCGGCGCGGTGGCTCATACCGGTCTCGCCCCGGACCAGGAAGACGGCCTGGTCGATCTGGCCGGTGGCTTTCAGGTTCAGGACCTGTTCCACGAGTTCGGGGCCGACCCCACCACCGACCAGGGTGTTTCTGGGGTGCTGTGCCGCCCGCACCGTAAGGACGATCAGGGCGATGACCACCGCCACGACGACCGCCGTCAGAAGGAGGATGACGATCGGGTTCGACATGAGTCGAGCGTATCGTCACAAGGTCATCGTGTGCGTGCCGGAAACGACCGGATCGCGGCTGCTCTTCGGGTACGGCGTCCCCGCGGCGGTCGAGCCGTCTTGCGGCCGATCGGTGAGGGCCCCGCCGGCTCCCGCCGGGCTGTCAGGCCGCCCCGCGCAGCAGGAACATGGTGTAGGCGGCGATCGAGCCGCTGTCGGTGATCGAGCCGCGCAGGATCATCTGCTCCAGTTCCGTCCGTGAGACCCACTCCTGGCGCATGTCCTGCTCGGTGTGCTCGCGGTCGGGGGTGCCCGCGGTCAGGTCGGTGGCCAGGAAGATGTCGAAGTGCTGGCCCGTCGTGCCGTGGGCGTTGTCCAGGCGGCCCAGGTGGGTCATCGAGGCGGCTCGCAGGCCGGTCTCCTGGGCCAGTTCGGTGTGCGCCGTGACCAGGGGCGAGGGGCTGTCCTTGACCCCGCCCTGGGGGAAGTTCCAGGTGCGCCGCCCCACCGGGTAGCGGTACTCCTCCACGAGGTGGAAGCCGTCGTTCTCCATGGGCAGGACGAGGGCGAAGTCGACCTGGTCCACCACGCCGTAGATGCCGTGGGAGCCGTCGGGGCGCTCGATGCGGTCCTCACGCACGCTCATCCAGGGGTTGGTGTAGACGACCGTCGAGTCGAGAGTGCGGATCGTCGGTCCGGGTACGTCGGTCATGGCGCGCAGCTTACTGCTGTTACGGCTCCGTTCGAGGTGCGTCGGCCTGGTCGGCGTCGTGCGGATGGTGCGGGCCGAGGCCCGGTGGGGCGAACGGCAGGACGGAGGTCACCGCGGTGACCGGTAGCGGCCCGTAGATGTGCGGGAAGGCCTCGGGTGAGTCGGCGGGCACCTCCATGCGCACGTCCAGTCCGCTCGGGTCGACGCTGAGCAGTACCAGGGGAGTGGTGACGTCGCGGTAGAAACGCTCCACCACGCCGCGTAGCTGTTCGTGGCTCGCGCAGGCGTGGATGAAGCCCTCTTCGTCCAGGGTGCGGCCGAGGGTGGAGACGCGGTACTCCCCCGCCCGCAGGGCGGCGTCCCAGTCGGCGGCCAGGGCCAGATGCAGGATGGTCATCGCAGACATGGTGCCCTGCGAAGGGGCGTTCTTCAACTAAAGGCGGTGGGCGTCACTGCCGGGCGCGCCACTCCCGCCGCAGGATCGCGTAGTCGAGCTCGCTGGTCCATTCGCCCTTGACCATCTCGTTGTCGACCAGGTGTGCCTCGCGGCGCATGCCCAGTTTCTCCAGCACGCGGGCCGAGGCCTCGTTGCGGGCGTCCAGGCGTCCGATGATCCGGTTCAGGTCAAGGCCGTCGAATCCCAGTTCCAGCAGGGCCAGGCCCGTCTCGGTGGCGTACCCCTTGCCGTGGTGGGCGGGGTGGAAGACGTAGCCGATCTCCCCGCTGCGGTGGGCGAGGCTGTGCCAGATCAGCATGCCGTCGCCGATCAGCTCGCCGGTGGCGGCCAGTTCCACCGCCAGTGTCAGGATCTGTCCCTCCTCGAGCAGCTCCGTTTGGGTGATCTTGGTTTGCAGTGCCTCGCCGGTCTGCTCCCGGTTGCGCGGTTCCCAGTACAGGTAGCGGGTCACCTGTGGCAGTGACTGGATGGCGTGCAGGGCGTCGAGGTCGGCCGGGGTGTAGGGGCGCAGGATCAGGCGGTCGGTCCGGATGGGGTAGGTGGGTTTCAGCACCGGGCCAGGGTAGGCCAGGTGCCCCCTGGCGGGCGAGGCGTTATTTCCGGCCGGGTGTCAGTGGGGGCTGCCGGCCAGGTTGAGTACCACGACTCCGCCGATGATCAGGACGATGCCCGCGATCTTGGCCAGGCTGATCGTCTCGCCGAGGAACAGTACGCCGATCGCGGCGATGGCCGCGGTGCCGGCTCCGGCCCAGATCGCGTAGGCGGTGCCGACCTCCAGTTGCAGTTTCAGCGCCTGGGCCAGCAGGATGAAGGCGGTGGCGTAGCCGGCGACGACCAGGGCGGCCCAGCCTTTGTGGGCGAAGCCGTCGCTCAGTTTGAGCGCGGTGGTCGCCACGATCTCGGCGATGATCGCCCCAGCCAGGATCAACCACGCCATGACCACTCCCCCAAAATCTGTACGAACGTATCATTTCATCCGGTCGGCGGTGCCCGCGCCGCGTCCGGAGTCCACTTGCGAGCGGTGTCGAAAGCGTGTTCCACTGAGCCGTATGCGATGGGACGCGCCTTCCCTGCTCGCCGTGCCGCCCGATGCCAGGCCGCGGATCGAGCGCTCCGCGCTGGTCAGGGTGCACGGGGCGCTGACCTGCTACGAGGTGCAGGCGCGCACCGCGCTGGAGCGCACGCCCGAGGGATGGAGCCTCAGCCCGTACCGGGGGTGCGCCCAGGCCTGCCGCTACTGCTCGGTGCGCCGGGGGCATCGCTATCTGGGGCTGGACGCCGGCGGTGACTTCGATTCGCGGATCGTGGTGCGTACCAACATCGTGCGGCGGTTGCGCGCGGAGCTGGCCTCGCGCTGGGACGGCGAGCATGTCACGGTGGGAGTGGGCGGTGACTGCTACCAGGGTGCCGAGGACATCTACCGGTTGATGCCCGGCCTGGTCACCGCGTTGCGCGAGGCCGGGGCGCCGTTCACCGTGCACACCAAGAGCCGGCTGATCCTGCGCGACGCCGATCTGCTGGCCGCCACTCCGGGGGCGGGGGTGGTCGTCTCGATCGCCTTCGTCGACGACCGGATCCGCCGCAGTGTGGAGCCCGGCGCCCACAGCGCGCAAAAGCGCCTGGAGCTGGTGGCCGAGCTGAACGAGCGGGGGGTGGCGTGCGGGGTGGCGATGGCGCCGATCCTGCCGCTGCTGACCGACTCCCCCGACCAGCTCGCGGCCACCGTGCGCCGGGTCGCCGACGCCGGGGCCGTCAGCCTGGTCCCGCACGTGCTGCGCCTGCCTCCGGGTGCCCGTGAGTGGTATCTGGCCTGGCTGGGTGAGCACCATCCGGCGCTGGCACCCCGCTACGGCGAGCTGTACGCCAGAAGTGCCGATGCCGAGGCCGGCTACGTGCGCCGCGTCACCGACCAGGTCCTGCACCTGGCCGCCCGTTACGGCATGGGTCCGGTGCGGCCCGAGCAGCCCCTGCCGCTGGCGCTGCCCCGCCAGGCCCAGCTCACCTTGCTCTAGCCTTCCCGGTGCGGGATCAGAAGTGATCGAGCAGGTCGGGAAATCTGCTCAGTCGCAGTACCCGCTCGTCGCCGGGGTCCAGCTCGCTCTGCTCCAGCGCCCAGGTGTGGTCGTTGGGGATGAAGACGGCGTTCATGCCCGCCTGCCGGGCGGGGAGGATGTCGGACTTCGGGGAGTTGCCGATCATCCAGGTCGTCGCGGGTGCCAGCGCGTGCTCGCGGGTGAGCCACCGGTAGGTGGTGACGTCCTTTTCCGCCACGATGTGCACGTCGCGGAAGTGGTGGGCCAGCTGTGAGGCCTCCAGCTTGCGCCGCTGTTCGTCCAGGGCGCCCTTGGTGAGCAGCAGCAGCTCGTGCCGCTCGCCCAGGGCGGTGAGTGTCTCGGCGACGCCGGGGACGAGTTCCACGCGGCGCTGCAGGAGGGTCAGTGCCAGCTCGTCGATGTGGCGGCGTTCCTGCGCGGTCGCCGGCCGCTCGCGCAGTCGTTCGAAGCATTCGCCGAGGCTGCGCAGGAACATCGTGCTGCCGTAGCCGTGGGTGACGGCGTTGGCGGCCTGAATGTCGTCGAGGACGGCGCGGATCCGGGCCCGTTCCAGGGTCGGATGCGCCAGCCAGTCGAGAAAGTCCTCGACGACGCGCTCGAAAAGTACGTTGTTCTCCCAGAGCGTGTCGTCGGCGTCGAAGATGAGGACCTGCCGGTGGAGTCGCAAACCCGTTCCTTTGCTGGAGTTCTCATCGGCCGCCGGCGCCACCGTCGTATCCGGGGCACGCGGTGGCGTCGGCGGCGCCGGTGCGGGGTCGGTCCGCGAGGTCAGGCCAGGGCGCTGCCCTTCTTCCACTGCGTGTACGGCATCTGCCAGAAGCCCCAGCCGTTGTTCCACTCCATCTCGCGGTCGGTGCCCGTGATGGTGATCACGTCGCCGCGCTGGACCTGGTCGTAGTACCACTTGGCCTGGTCGGGGCGGGAGTTGATGCAGCCGTGGCTGACGTTTCGGCGTCCCTGGGCCCAGACGTTGTTCAGCGCGTGCACGTACTCGCCGCTGTTGGAGAAGCGGACCGCGTGGTTGATCATCAGGTCGTAGTAGCCGGGATCGCCCTTCTTGCGGCCGGGGGAGATCATGCGTTCGGGGTTGGCCTTGCCCATCGCCAGGTGGATGCCGCTGGTGGTGGTGTACTCGCGGGTGCTGGCGTTGCCCGCGCTGATCAGCATGGTCTGCACGACCTTGCCGTCACGCTTGACGATCATCTTGTGCTTGCGGGTGTCGACCGTGGCGATCTGGGCCGCGCCGATGTGGATGACCTTGGTCATGTCCTTGACGCCGTACATGTCCTTGCCGCCCTGGACGCCCTTGAGGCGGGCGGTGAAGGTCACCTTCTGGTGGGGCTGCCAGAATTTCGCGGTGCGGTAGATCACGGTCGTGTCGTTGATCCAGCGCCAGGCTCCCTGGGAGGGTTTCTCCGAGGTGACCTTCAGCGCCTTTTCCACCCCGGCCTTGTTGGCGATCTGCTGGTTGAAGGTGACGATGATCGGCGCCCCCACGCCGACCTTCTCCCCCTTGATCGCCGGGGTCACGTCCGCGACCTCGAGTTCACGCTCGGGCTTGAGCGTCCGGAAGGAACTGCTGGCGGTCGTGCCGTCCACCGCGCGCGCCGAGACGGTGTAGTCGCTGGCGGGAATCATGGGGGTGGTGGAGATCCACTTGGTGCGCTCGGCGTCGAAGTCGCCCTCCAGCACCTGGCCGCCGGTTTCGACGGTGACCTCCTCCAGCGCGCCGCTGGAGGCGCTGACGACGACCTTCCTGTTCGGGCGCACGGTCTTGCTGCCCTCGGCGGGGCTGATCCTTATCTCCGGCGCGGCCGGGGTACTGGGCGCCTCGGCGCCCGGCCCGGCTACGGGAGCCTTCGCGTCCGCCCCGGTAGAGCAGGCGGTGGCCAGCACCGCCGCGGTCGCCAGGGCCAGAGCGGCCAGTGGCGTCCTGTGGCGTTCCACGGTCAGCACAATTTCTCTCCCCCACTACAGCAAACTGCCCTTAAAAACACTAATAGGAGATGCATGGTGACTGTGCATGGTTGCGACCGGTTTGGTAACGTTTCGGTCTCTTCCTAAAGTAGGAAAAATCCCGACCGGGAGTCAGGTGTGGGCGGCCTGGCCACGGCGGGGCCCGGAGCCGGAAAGAGGGAGGCTTCGGCCGGCGCCGAAGCGTCCCGGGCCGATGATGGGCACATGACTCTCACTCCCCCGGTCCCGCTCGCCGCGCTGGCCGCCCTGCTCGCCGACGGCACGCGCGCCAGGTTCTGCCTGGCGCTGCTGGACGGGCGCGCCTGGAGCGCCGGAGAGCTGGCCGCCCACGCCGGCGTGGCGGCCTCGACCGCCAGCGAGCACCTGTCGCAGCTCATCGGCGGCGGGTTGCTGACCGAGGAGCGGCAGGGACGCCACCGGTACGTGCGCCTGGCCGGGCCGGGCGTGGCCCAGCTCATCGAGGACCTGGCCGCCCACGCCGGCGCCGATGCCGGTGCGCGGCCGGCCACGCTGCGCGCCGCGAGCGCCACCCGGGCGCTGGCGGCCGCCCGCACCTGCTACGACCACCTGGCCGGGCGGCTCGGAGTGATGATCACCGACGCGCTCGTCGCGCGCCGCCTGCTGCGCCAGGACGCCGGTTTCGCGCTCAGCGACGCCGGGCTGTCATGGTTCGCCACCGAGCTGGAGGTCTGCCTGCCGGTCGGCGGGCGCCGCCTGCTGGCCCGGCCCTGCCTGGACTGGACCGAGCGCCGCCACCACCTGGCCGGCACCGCCGGGGCCGTGCTCTGCGCGACCGCGCTGGAGCGCGGCTGGATCAGCCGGATCGGCTCGGGACGCGCCCTGGCCGTCACCGCCGCCGGGCAGGAGGCCCTGGCCCGCTTGCTGGGCGTCACCGGCCTGGCGGAAACCGCCCCCTAGGACCGGCGCAGGCGGTGGGTGAGGCTGGTGTGGCGGCGCCCGGCGCCGCGGGTGCGCACCGCCTGGGCCAGCGCGCGGCGGGAGCCGACGATGACGACGAGCTTCTTGGCCCGGGTGATCGCGGTGTAGATCAGGTTGCGCTGGAGCATCATCCACGCGCTGGTGGCCAGCGGGATCACCACCGCCGGGTACTCGCTGCCCTGGGAGCGGTGGATCGACACCGCGTAGGCGTGGGCCAGCTCGTCCAGTTCGTCGAAGGCGTACTCGACGTTCTCGTCCTCGTCGGTCAGCACGGTCAGCTTGTGCTCGTCGGGCTTGATGTCGACGACCAGGCCCACGGTGCCGTTGAACACCCCGGCGGCGCCCTTTTCGTAGTTGTTGCGCAGCTGGGTGACCTTGTCGCCGACCCGGAAGACCCGCCCGCCGTAGCGGCGCTCGGGCATGCCCTCGCGCGAGGGGGTCAGCGCCTCCTGCAGCACGTGGTTGAGGTTGCCCGCCCCGGCCGCGCCCCGGTGCATCGGGGCCAGCACCTGCACGTCGCGGCGTGGGTTGAGGCCGAACCTGCGCGGGATGCGGTTGGTGACCACGTCCACGGTCAGCGCCGCGATCTCCTCGGGTTCCTCGCACGGGAACAGGAAGAAGTCGCTCATGCCCTCCAGCGCCGGGTGCAGGCCGGTGTTGACCCGGTGGGCGTTGACGACGACGCCGGACTCCTGGGCCTGGCGGAAGATGTGGGTCAGCCGTACCCGGGGGATCTCCTTCTCGGCGGCCAGCAGATCGCGCAACACCTCGCCGGCGCCGACCGAGGGCAGCTGGTCGACGTCGCCCACGAAAAGCAGGTGCGTGCCCGGGGCGATGGCCTTGACCAGCTTGTTGGCCAGCAGCAGGTCCAGCATCGAGGCCTCGTCGACCACGACCAGGTCGGCGTCCAGGGGGTTGTCACGATCGAAGGTGGCATCCCCGCCGGGGCGTAGCTGCAGCAGCCGGTGCACGGTGGTGGCCTCGTGGCCGGTCAGCTCCGCCAGGCGCTTGGCCGCCCTGCCGGTGGGCGCGGCCAGGATCACCTTGGCCTTCTTGGCCCGGGCCAGGGTGACGATGGAGCGCACGGTGAAGCTCTTGCCGCAGCCCGGGCCTCCGGTCAGCACCGCGACCTTCTGCGTCAGCGCCAGCCGCACCGAGTGGGCCTGTTCTTCGGCGAGGTCGGCACCGGTCTGGGTGCGCAGCCATTTGAGCGCGACGTCCCAGTCGACGGAGCCGAAGACCCCCAGCCGGTCGTGCTCGCAGGTCAGCAGGGTGCGCAGGGCACCCGCCAGGGACAGCTCGGCGCGATGGAAGGGCACCAGGTAGACCGCGGGGACGGTGCCGTCGCCGACCGGGATCTCCTCGGCGACCACGCCTTCTTCGGCGATGAGCTCCTGCAGGCAGCGCGTGGTCAGCTCGGCGGCGACCTCCAGGATCTTCACCGCGTCGGCGACGAGGTTGGGCGCCGGAAGGTAGCAGTGACCGTCGTCGGCGGCCTGGGAAAGGGTGTAGCGCAGGCCCGCCTTGACGCGCTCGGGACTGTCATGAGGGATGCCCACGGCCTGGGCGATGGTGTCGGCGGTCTTGAAACCGATGCCCCACACGTCGTCGGCCAGCCGGTAGGGCTCGCTTTTGACGACGGTGATGGAGTTGTCGCCGTACTGCTTGAAGATCCGGACCGCGATCGAGGTGGACACGCCGACCCCCTGCAGGAAGATCATCACCTCTTTGATGATCTTCTGTTCCTCCCAGGCGACACCGATCATCTTGGTCCGCTTGGGGCCGAGGCCGGGGACCTCGACCAGCCGCTCGGGGGTGGTCTCGATGACCTCCAGGGTCTCGACGCCGAAGTGCTCGACGATCCGCTCGGCCATCCTCGGCCCGATGCCCTTGATCAGCCCGGAGCCCAGGTAGCGCCGGATGCCCTGCACGGTGGCGGGCAGCACGGTGGCGTAGGACCACACCTCGAACTGCTTGCCGTACTTGGGGTGGGAGGTCCAGCGCCCGGTCAGCCGCAGTGACTCGCCGGGCTGGGCTCCCAGCAGCGGCCCGACCACGGTCAGCAGGTCGCTGGAGCGATCGACGGCCACCCTGGCGATGGTGTAGCCGCTCTCCTCGTTGGCATAGGTGATGCGTTCGAGCACGGCCTCCAGCACGCTGCCGGGAGTGGGGGACGCCGGAGGGGTGTTCATGGCGGGTATTGTGCCGCAGCCGACCTTCGGCTCCAAGCCGGGCTCACCCGGCGACGGCTGCCCCGGGCAGCTGGTTTCGGATTCGCCCCCGCCCCCGCCCGCCCGTGTACCGGGACCGCCGGATGCGAGGTTTCGCTGGTTTCGCCGGGCCTGGTACACGGGCGGGCGAGGTGAATCGCGGACACGCCGGTGTCTCCTCCCCTCTTCGCGGGCCAGATGGGCACCGTGTGTGATGGAGTCTCTCCGATCCGTAACGGCTTTGCCGCCGAAGTCCGGGGCTCACGGCACCCGGCTGCGAAGGAGAGGCACATGCGAAGGACACTCACCGCCCTGATGATGGTGCTGGGCACGGTGGCGACAGCCGGCGCCGCGGCCCCGCCGGCCGCCGGGCGGCCCGGCATCGACGTCATCGGGCTGACCGGAGACCAGCGTCTGGTGGGCTTTGCGATCCGCTCCCCCGGCCGCACGCGTGACCTGGGCAGGATCCGCGGGCTCGACGGCGACACCCGGCTGGTGGGCATCGACTACCGCGTGCAGAACGGCAGGCTGTACGGCGTCGGAGACTGGGGCGGCGTCTACACGCTCAGCGGCCCGGCCAAGGCGGTCAAGGTCTCCCAGCTGACCGTGGCGCTGAGGGGCTACCACTTCGGCGTCGACTTCAGTCCCGCGGCCAACCGGCTGCGTGTGATCAGCGACACCGGGCAGAACCTGCGGCACAACCTTGACGACCCCACGGGCGGCCCGGCCGCCGGGCAGACCGTGGCCGACCGTACGCTGACCCTCCCGCCCGTCCCGCCTGCCGTGGTGGGAACGGTCGCGACCGGTGTGTCGGGTGCCGGATACACCAACAACGACCTCAGCCCGGACACCGCCACGACGCTCTTCGGCGTGAACACCACCACCGGCCAGGTGAGCCTGCAGTCGCCCGCGGGAGCGGGCACCCTGGTGCAGACCGGCAGCCTGCGGGTGGCCGCGAGCGGCGCGGCGGGTTTCGACGTCTACAGCTCGCTGCGCGACGGAGTCACCGTCTCCAACAGCGCCTTCGCCGCGCTGAAGGTCGCCGGCCGCTACGGGTTCTACGGCATCAACCTGCTCACCGGCGCCGTCAACTACAACTACGGCGCCTTTCCCGCCAACCGCCAGGTCCTCGACATCGCCATCCGGCTCGACCGTGGCTGAGGACGGCCAACAACCTGCCGCCGACCGGCCGAGGTCACTCGCGGTGACCTGTGCGGGCCGTCTCCTCGCGAGGGCCGGTCAGTCGAGGACGCGGGTGCGGTCGGTGTTCCAGGAGCCGGTGTGTTCGGCGCCCGGGAACTCCTCATAGCGCAGCGGCCGGCCGAACCGGAGCGCCGCACCGGCACCGTGCTGTCGTCGCCGCCGTGGAAGAGCGGTGTCGGCGGTCTGGCCGCCGGTGGATTGTCGATCGCCTTGAGCCGGTCGAAGTCCACACTCGCCCGCCAGTTGACGAACAGCTCCGCCACCGGTGCCTGGAGCACACCGTGCGGGCGCAGGGCCGCTGCCGGGCCGGGGTCCATGCTCCCCGGCGGCGCCGACGGTTTCCGCGATCTTGGGTCTTCCCAGCGCCGCATCGGGACGGTATGACGGGGAGGCGCCGTATGCCGGGGGTGGGACGGCCGGTGAACGTCACGACGGGGAGGCCGGCATGACCGTACAGGTGATCATCGAGGCGGTCGGCCGGGCGGAGCTTGCCGCCGAGCGGGTGCGCGAGGTGGCCGCGGCGCACCCCGACGTGCGCGAGCACCTGCGGGTCGCCGACGCCGCAGGGCTGATCGTGGGCCCGGCGGTGGCGCTCGGCCACGATCCAGATGAGAACGCCTCGTTTCGGGCAGCGGTGTTCGATCCGGTCTCCAACCGGGGGGTCGAGCTGCGCGGCACTCTGGACCGGCCCGAGGGGGCGCAGGTGCTGCCCAGCGCCTACCGGCCCAACCCGCGCCCCGAGGAGCTGCGGGCCGCGGCGGCGATCCTGCGGGCCGAGGAGCGCTTCCCCGCCGGAGACGACGTGCTGATCTACCAGCCCATGCCGCCCCTGGCCGATCTGGACAACCCCGACGGCACCACCACCCGCCGCCCCACCTTGGGCATCTACCACCCCTCGGGGGAGACCAGGCACCGCATCGTGGCCGTGGACATCGCCACCGGCGACGTCGACTGGTCCCCCGCCGGTGTCAGTGTCGCGATGCACCCCGGCGACTGTGAGTCGCACCTGCCGGTGGGGGTGGAGAGCCTGCGCGACCAGGGCGGCCCCGACCAGGTGCGGCTGCGCGTCGTCGACGGCGGCACCGAGCTGTGGAGCATGGTCGTGGTGCGGCCCCGGGCCTCCTCGCCGGCCAACCCCGGCGACGGCTCCGGGGTCGAGCTGAGGCAGGTGCGCTACCGGGGCAGGCTCGTGCTGCGCCAGGCGCACGTGCCGATCCTCAACGTCCAGTACGAGGAGGACGGCGTCACCTACCGCGACTGGCAGAACCAGGAGACCCGTTTCTCCGCCACCGGCACCGACCCGGTGGGCTGGGGGTGGCGGATCTGCTCGGAGCCTCCGCGCACCATCCTGGAGCGGGGCGACAACGACGCCGGCAACTTCCAGGGCGTGGCCTTCCACCACACGGGCGGTGAGCTGCGCATCGTCAGCGAGCTGGCGGCCGGCTGGTACCGCTACGCCTCGGAGTGGCGCCTGAGCGACGAGGGCACGATCAGGCCGCGCTTCGGCTTCGCCGGGGTGCGCAACCCGCGCACCTGCATGCGCCACCGCCACCACGTCTACTGGCGTTTCGACTTCGACGTGGAGGGCTCGGCCAACGACGTGATCGAGCAGTTCGACGACACCGGCTCGACCGTGCCCCGGCCGGTGACGATCGTGCGGGAGGTCGCCAGAAGAAGGCGTCCTCCCGCACTGTTCTGGCAGGTCACCGACAAGACCAGCGGCCGGGGGTGGCGGATACACCCCGGCGAGCACGACAACACCGCAGACCCCTACGGTGTCGCCGACCTGTGGTTCCTGCGCCACCACCCGGCCGAGCTCTACGACGGCAACCCCGGCTCCGACAACCGGGCGATGCTGAACCGCTTCGTCAACGGCGAGAGCGTCAGCGCCACCAACGTCGTCGTCTGGTACGCCGGGCACTTCCGGCACGACCAGAACGAACCCGACCTCCATCAGGGGCACGTCGTCGGCCCCGATCTGGTCCCGCTCCTTTGAGCCCTTCCCTCAGCGCACGTAGACGTTGGGCCTGGGCGGGGCCGACATGCCCGAGCCGATGAAGAAGCTCGGATGCGGCGGCTGGTTGTAGGCGGTGTTCTGCCAGGCGATCGCGGTCCGGTACTGGGTGTCGTGCATCAGGGTGTGGATCCGCCGGTCGGTGACGGCGGTGGTGGTGTAGATCCGCAGCGCGGTGTTGTCGGAGGTGGCCCAGATGACCTCCTCGCGCCAGTCGCCCAGCAGGTCACCCGAGAGTGCCGGGGTGGCCTTGGTGCCGTTGTTGGAGTGCACCCCGCCGGCGGTCAGCAGGCGGGTCTCACCGCTCGTGCCATACTTGTCGATCTTGGTGGCGTCCAGCAGCTCCCGTACCGGGTCGGCGTCCCACCAGGCCAGGAAGTTCGTCGAGGAGGGTTTGCGGCCCACGATCTGGCCGGAGGTGTTGAAGATACCGTCCCCGCCGGAGGCCGACCACGACTCGGCTCCGGCGCTGCCGGACCAGATGTCGGCCGACACGCCCCGGCCGTTGTCGCCGGCCGAGCCGGTCTGCCACAGGATCTGCCCGGTGCGGGCGTCGGCCATCCACGAGCTGGGCTTGGAGGCATCCTCGTCGACCTTGAACACCTCCAGGCCGCTCCTTGCCGGGTTGAGATCGCCGACGTGCAACGCGTCCCCGTGGCCGAGGCCGGTGTTCCACAGGACCGTGCCGTTGTCGTTGAGGGTCATCGCCCCGTAGACGATCTCATCCTTGCCGTCGGCGTCGACGTCGGCGACCGAGAGCTGGTGGTTGCCCTGCCCGGTGTAGGCCGATCCCGCGCTGTTGGAGTCGAACTTCCAGCGCTGGGTCAGCGAGCCGTTACGGAAGTCCCAGGCCACCACGACGGTACGGGTGTAGTAGCCGCGGGCCATGATCAGGCTCGGCCGGGTGCCGTCCAGGTAGGCGGTCCCGGCCAGGAACCGGTCGACCCGGTTGCCGTAGGAGTCACCCCAGGCCGAGACCGTGCCGCGGGGCGGGTCGTAGTTGACCGTGGACAGCGCCGCGCCGTTCTGCCCGTTGAACATGGTCAGGTACTCGGGGCCGGACAGGATGTATCCGGAGGAGTTGCGGTAGTCGGCGGAGGAGCTGCCGATCACGGTGCCGGTGCCGTCCACCGTGCCGTCGGCGGTCTTCATCGCGACCTCGGCCCGGCCGTCACCGTCGTAGTCGTAGACCTGGAACTGCGTGTAGTGCGCGCCCGCGCGGATGTTGCGCCCGAGGTTGATGCGCCACATCCGTCCGCCTCCCAGCCGGTAGGCGTCGATGTAGACGTTGCCGGTGTAGCCGGACTGGGAGTTGTCCTTGGCGTTGGTGGGCTCCCACTTGAGGATCACCTCGTGGCGGCCGTCGCCGTCGAGGTCGCCCACGCTGGCGTCGTTGGCGGCGTAGGTGTAGGCGACGCCGTCGGGTGTGGTCCCGCCGGAGGGGGGCTGGATCGCCACGTCGAGGTAGTCGCCGCCGGAAAAGCGCAGGGAGGATTCGGAGGCGGCCTGCTCGGTGCCGCCGGCCACCGCTCGCACGGTGTAGGAGGCGTCGGCCGCGGCGCCGGAGTCGAAGTAGTTGGTGGAGGCGGTGATGGGCGAGGTGTTCACCTTGGTCGAGCCCCGGTAGAGGTTGAAGGCCACGTCCGCCGGGTCGGTGCCCAGCAGGCGCCAGGCGACGAAGTTGCCGCTGCCGGAGCGGGCGCTGATCAGCCCGCGGTCGAGGTCCTCGACCTGCCGGGCGCCGGCGGACGGAGTGGGGGTCACCGTGGGAGTGGGCGTGGGAGTGGGCGTGGGAGTGGGCGTGGGAGTGGGCGTGGGAGTCGGGGTGACCGTCGGGGTCGGGGTCGGGCCGGTCGAGCCGGTGCAGGCGACGCCGTTGAGCGTGAACACCGCCGGCGCCGGGTTGGCGGAGTTGTTCCAGGAGGCGTTGAAACCAAAGGAGACGGTGGCGCCGGTGGCGATCGCGGCGTTGTAGCCGGCGTCGGTGGCGCTCACCTGGGTGCCGCTCTGGGTGACGGTGGAGTTCCAGGCCTGGGTCACCTGCTGCCCGGCGGCGAAACTCCAGTTCAGGGTCCAGCCGTTGACCGGGTCACCGAGGTTGGTGAGCGCCACGTTGCCGGTGAAGCCTCCCGACCACTGGGTGGACACCGAGTAGTCGACGCGGCAGCCGGCCGCCGCGGCCTGGGCGACCAGGACCGGAGCCAGGCTCGCGGCGAGCGCGAGCGCGGCCGCCGAGCAGATCACGCGCAGGCGGCGCGGGGGCGGTGGTGATGATCGGGACATGCTCTCCCCTTGTGGTTGAGCGGATACGGGTTTGGAAAGCGCTTTCAGAACCTTCATCACATACCGAAAATCCCCTCCCGGAGCCATCGGGGATGCCGTGGCCTCGGTGCTCAAAGAGGTTCCGGCGCCCGCCGCATCCCTTTCCACCTGCGGCTACCAGGCGCCGGCGAGACGCGGTCCGGCGCCCCTGTGCCCGGTGGCGACTGAAACTTTCACCTGTGCCCGCCCGTGGAGCCCGATACGCCTGCGGGAATTCACCGGAATTACAGCGTGGAGGCCCTGTCGTTCACGGCGGGGAGGAAACGCAGGAAAACGGTGCCGCCCGGTAGCGTCACGCTGCCGACGACGCGGCCTGAACCGTTGAATCCATCGACGGCGAGGAGCTGCAAGCTCGGCCTCTTCAGGGCCGAGAAGTTGACGATGTGTGCTCATAGGCTCTGCGTGGGGCGAGCGCACGGGCCGTACGGCTGTGCTCGTGGCCATCCGAAACGCACACCACGCGCGGCCTACCTCGCTGTCGAACACTGCGATTAGCGTGTGGCCTTTGGCGGATCCGCTACTTGACCGGGAGGTCCTGACATGACCAGTAAGTTCACCGACCTTGCGATCGACTGTGCCGATCCCAATGGTCTCGCCCGGTTCTGGTGCTCGGTCCTTGGCTACGAGGTGCAAGAAGAAGACGATGGAATTGTCACAATTGGCTCCCCTATGGTGCCTGAAGGCAAGAACCACCTTGGCCCAGTGCCACCGACGTTGACATTCGCGCGCGTGCCCGAGGGCAAGACCGTCAAGAACAGGCTCCACCTCGACGTCAACCCAACCGACAGGGAGCAAGACGAAGAGGTCCGTCGCCTGCTCGACCTAGGTGCTCGACACGCCGACGTCGGCCAAGGCGATGAGAGCTGGGTCGTACTCGCCGACCCGGAGGGGAACGAGTTCTGCGTCCTTGCGGGCCGCCGCCCCTGATCGGAGGCCGCACACCACGCCATGCACTGTACGGTCAAAGCAAACGATCTTGTAGATGCGGTGATCGACTGTGCCGGGGGGCGGGGAGGACGCCGAAGGCTGAGTGCCTGTGCCACAACTCGTGATTCGTGACGTTGCGTGATGTCGGCGTACACGTGAACGTGCCTCATAACGTCACGCACGTCTCGGCTGACTTGACAAGCACCGAACTCGGTGGACAGAGGGTGCCTGATGATCTCGCGGCGTGACCCCGCTTGACCTTGACACGGTGACAAGGTCTTCACTGTTGCCAAGGAGGTGGTCCCGATGACCATGCAGAAACTGGACACGGATACGATTCGAGCTTTCCAGGGGCTGGAGGACAGCCGCTCGCCAGTGCGGCTGCGGGCAGCGCTAGCGGTCGGCACGACCCCTGACCCGCGGTTCATCGACAAGCTCATCGAACGATGCGCGATCGAACCCGACTTCTACGTGCGCGACATGCTTACGTGGGCACTCACCCGCCACTCAGCATCAATGACGGTCCCAGAGCTTCTCAAGGAACTCCGCTCGGAGCGTGCGCAGGCACGAAGTCAGGCGTTGCACACGCTGTCCAAGATCGGGGATCGGCAAGCGTGGCCGGCGATCACACGGGCGCTTCTGTCCGACGCCGACGATGAGGTGGCGCGGAGCGCTTGGCGGGCAGCGGTCGTGCTCGTGCCCGAAGGTGAAGAGCCCGAGTTGGCCGCAGTGTTGTCGACACAGCTCGGGCGCGGCGAACGTGAGACGCAGCTGAGCCTCAGCCGGGCGCTGGTGGCGCTCGGTGAGGTGATTGTGCCCACGCTGAGCGTTGCGATGACGGATCTCGACCCGCGCGTGCGCGCGCACGCGATCGCCACGGAACGGCTGTTGGGCGACCCGGATGCCGGATTCGAGTTCGCGATCGAGGAGGCCAAGCGCGTGGTAGCCCTCGGCAGTACCAGCAAGGAGGGGTGATGGGCCGTGTTGATCGGTGATGTGGCACGACGGTCCGGGGTCAGCGCCCGCATGCTCAGGCATTACGACTCGCTCGGCCTGGTGCGGCCAACGGGTCGTAGCGGCGCAGGCTATCGGGAGTACTCCAGCGAGGACGTTCGGCGGATCTTTCATATCGAGAGCCTGCGGTCCTTGGGGTTGTCGCTGCGTGAAGTCGGGCGCGCGCTCGATGATCCCGGCTTCACGCCCTCGGAGCTCGTCGACGACCTCATCCGCCAGACGCGAGAACGCATTGCGGCTGAAACGGAGTTGCTCACGCGCCTGCGCCGGATCGACGCCGTAGGACCCGCCGGCTGGGAGGACGTCCTCCAGATCGTCGCACTCCTGCAGGCGTTGGGGTCAAAGAGCGCCGGGAAGCGCCAGCGCGCGGCCTTGTCCTCGGTCGACGAGGCGCCGATGCCGGTGGAAGCGCTGGTCGAGGCAGCGCTGAGCGAGACGGACCCGAACGTCGCCGGAGCCCTTCGATGGGCGTTGGCGCGGTCGGGCGATGACGGCTTGGCGCTGCTGGCGGAGGGCCTCGGCTCACCGGTGGCCGAGGTGCGGAAACGTGCCGTCCAGTCCATCGTCGAGATTCCGAACGGTGAGGCGACCGCACTGCTGCAGGACGCCCTCGCGAACCCCGACATCGTGGTCCGCAGGTATGCGGCTCTGGCGCTCGGGGCACGTGGAGTAGCCGACGCGGTCCCGACGCTCATCGATATGGTCGTCGAGGGGACGAATGACGTCGATGCAGCCGATGCGCTGAGCGCGCTGGCGAGTCGTCCCGCGTTGGCGGATCAGACCGCTACCAGGCTCGTTGATCGCCTCGCCCACGGCAGCGTTGAATCGTCTGCACGTCGACGGCTGGCACAGGCGCTCGCGGATATCCCGGGAATCACAGCATCACGTGCCCTCGCAGATCTGTCACATGACGAAGACCGTGCCGTTGCGCTTACCGCGACCTACATTCTCGGGATACGCAACGCACGATAACGGATCTCTCCTGGGGTGCTGTGTGCGTGGGGCCGGCGTGCACGGCCCGGAACGCCATCGGCCCCCCTCTGAACGACAATCAGCTCAGAGCGTTGCGGCCACCACTGACAGTCGAGACCGCCAGATTCGGACGGACGGCCGGAAGCCGACAGCCACTTCCCCCCGGGTCGAGCGGAGGACGCGGCCCACCCGGCGGACGCGACCGAAAGGCTTGCGTGACCAGTACCGGGCATCCAGACGGGGGGCCAGCCGAAGACTCCGTCGGCCTGCGCATCATGTACCGTCGCCTCTGACCTCTCACATCCGGTACGCCCCCTTCGTGCCCTGTTTCCGGCGAGGCCGATGCTCTCCCTTGACGCCGTCCAGTGGGTGGTGCTGCTGGCCGCCCTGTTCCTTGTGGGCTTCTCCAAGACCGGCGTCTCCGGAGCGGGGACGGTGGCGATCGCCCTGTTCGCGCTCGTGCTGCCGACCAGGCAGTCCACGGGCATGCTGCTGCCGCTACTGCTCGTCGGCGACGTGGTCGCGGTGTTCTCCTACCGCCGCCATGCCGACTGGCCCAGGCTGATCAGGCTCTTTCCGTGGGTCGCCCTGGGCGTGGTCGCCGGCGCGTTCGTGGTGCGCTGGGTCGACGACGCGCAGATGAGACGGCTGATCGGCGTGATCCTGGTGGTGATCGTCGTCGTGCACCTGTGGAACCGGCGCCGGGCGCAGGAGGACTCCCTCGCCCACCACCGCCCCGTGGCGGCCCTGGCGGGCGTCCTGGCCGGCTTCGCCACCATGACGGCCAACGCCGCGGGGCCCATCATGGCCGTCTATCTCCTGGCGGCGGGCCTGCCGATGCTGGGTTTCCTGGGGACCAGCGCGTGGTTCTTCCTGACGATCAACGCCTTCAAGGTGCCGTTCAGCGTCGCGCTCGGCCTGATCACCCCGGCCACCCTCCTGTTCGCCGCACTGGGCACCCCCGCGGTGCTGGCCGGGGCCGCGGCCGGGCGTGCCGTGATCGGCCGGATCGACCGGACACTCTTCGAACGCATCACGCTGGGGCTCACCCTGCTCGCCGCGGTGCGCCTGCTGCTCTGACGTCCCGGATGACGCTTGGATCAGTGCCCGGTGGGAGGCGGCCGGCGCCGATGGCCTGCTGCACTACACCCACCAGAGCACCATCACCAAGCCGCAGCTGGGCGACCAGGCCGACCAGACCTGGTGTTTGACCGTTTCGACCAATGCTGTCATCACGTGGACCACGGAGCACTACTCGCCGGCGGTACGAGGGCCGTCTGGGCGTTCACATGGGTGGGGCGGTCCCGTCGTGACCCGTCACAGCAGGGTTCCTCCTGAGGCGTCCAGCCAGTGCCCGGTCACCCAGCGGCTGTCGTCGGAGGCCAGGAAGGCCACTGCGTCGGCGACGTCCCCGGGGGTGCCCACGCGGCCCATGGGCGACAGCGACGACAGCCAGGCCAGCGCGTCCCCGACGAGCCTGCCCTGGTGCATGTCGGTGTCGATGACGCCGGGTGCCACGGTGTTGACGGTGATCGCGCGCGGTCCGAGTTGCTTGGCGAGCGTCGAGGTGAGCACATCGAGCGCGCCCTTGGACATGGCGTAGCCGATGGACTGGGGCATGGCCGAGCCGCGGGTCAGCATCGTGGAGATGTTGATGATCCGGCCGCCGTCGTGCAGCCGCGGCAGCGCGAGCTTGGTGACGAAGAACGGGGCGGTGGTGTTGACGGCGAAGATCCGCTCGAACTGCTGCCTGGTCACGTGCTCGATGCCGGGCTCGTCGTTGAGGATGCCCGCGTTGTTGACCAGGATGTCCAGTCCGTCGGCGCGCGCGTCGAAGGCGGCCCAGAGGTGTTCGGCGTCGCCGGGCGTGCCCAGTTCGGCCTGCAAGGTGAAGGCCTGCCCGCCTGCCGCCTCGATCGCGGCGACCGTTTCCTTGGCGGCTTGCTCGTTGCCGCCGTAGTGGACGGCGACGCGGGCGCCGTCGCGGGCCAGGCGCAGGGCGATGGCCCGGCCGATTCCCCTGCTCGCGCCGGTGACGAGGGCGGTCTTGCCGTGGAGAGTGTTCATGGCGCCTCCTGCTTTGTCAGATGGAGATGAGGTGAACGGGGGTCACCCGCCGGTGATGTGCGACGAGGTCGAACCAGCCGCCGAACGTTCCGCCGGACAGGTGTTCTGTGGGGTCTTGGGCGGGGCCGATCAGCCGGGTTCTGGCCGGGGCCTGCAGCCAGGCGCGTACCGGTTCAGGGCCGGGCGTGCGCAGGTCGAGCAGGAACGCGTCCAGGCCGGCGGCGCTCAACGGCGTCTCGGCGAAGTCCGCCGGCGGGCTGGGTACCGATTGGGGCAGCGCGCCGCAGGTGAAGGTCAGGCCGATGGACAGGTAGCCGGGCCCGAAGCGCGCACGCAGGTGGCCACCCAGATGGCCGGGAGAGTTGATCGTGTGGGCGATACCGCCCCAATAGACGATCTTGTGTCCTGAGCGTTCGTGCCACCAGATCACATCATCGGCCAGGCGCTCTTCCAGGTTCTCGCGGGTCGGCGGAGCCGGTCTGGCAGGCTCGGGCAGCCTGGCGAAACGGACGTGGTCGTGCGGGTGCCGCTCGTTGTGAGCGCGCATCCATGAGACGACACCGAGGATTTCTTCCGTCCGCCAGAACGGCCGCGCCCGTGCCAGCAGCGCCCGCGGATCGCCGCGTCCGGTCCGTACGTACGCATCCAGCCCGACACGTGCCGGGTCGTCACCTTCGAGAGCAAGGGAGCGGAATCCCTGTTCCTCGACCAGGGAACGCAGGATCCGGTGGGTGATGGCCGACAGTTCATGGGCCTGGCGTGTCGAAGCGCCCACAGCCACGATGGCGGCCCCGGCGGCCATGTCCCGCAGCGGCCCCAGGTCGTCGAGGGGGGCCTGGGGATCCAGCGTGGCCAGTGGGCGAGCGTTCCGCTTGATCCACTGAGCTACGGTCTCGTTCACTGCAGCCTTCTTTTTTGGGGTGGGGACGGGCGTTCAGGTGGTGTAGGGGCGGGCTGTCCCGCACGCTGCCGACGATCACTGCAAGCTGGAGGGGCTCTTCGGGCACGACAGTTTCTCCGCTGGTCACAAGGGATATGCGGCGTCCTTCGGACGCCCCGGCAGAACCAGGCTCGTTGTTAAACCAAGGTTTAAGTCAAGCCAGGTTGGCCGTATGCCGGATTCCGACGCGATCGTCACGGAGCCGACCAGATGACGCGCACGGCCTGCGCGAGCGAGTGCTCTGGCGGATGACCTACGAAACCGCCGCGCGCGAAGGAGATCCTCACCCTGAACGTGGAAGACCTGGACAGCGAGTGCCGCGCACGCGGGGGAATCCTCGGTGCGCCTCAACCTCGGGTGCCACCGGGTCGGGGCGCCTCCTCCCCCTACGAGGCTCACGCACCACATGCCGGGTCGGTCCCGGGCTCCGGTGCGGCATGGGGGGCGCGCGGGATGGGGCAGGGCTATCGGCCAGAACCGGGCGGGGATGCCGACCGGTCGGGCGTGATGCGGAAGACCGGGTACTGCGCGGCGATCTGCTCGAACTCCTCCAGCGGTGCCTGCGGGTCCACCGGGATGTGGGTGCGGCCTCCCGGCGAGCGGGCCAGGTAGCGGCGCAGGATGGGTGCACGGGCTCCGGGATCGACTTCGTCCAGGCGCACCGCCTCGCTGCGGCCGTGCCGCAGCACCGCCCGCCCTTCGGCCGCGCGGACGTTGTGCACCCAGTTGGTGTTCTGGCCGAGCATCGCCACCAGGTAGCGCTCGCCCTGGTGGTCCGCGACGACCAGGGGGAAGGAGATGACGCGGCCGGTACGCCGGCCCGGCACCTGCAGGGTCACCATCCGGTCCGGCTGCAGCACCCCGGCCGCGAACACGGTGGCCCAGACCCGGTTGATCGCCCGCGCGAGGCGGTTGGGCCGACCGCCGCGATACAGCCAGTGGTCCAAGCGGTGCAGGCGCGTGGGTTCGGCCCTCTCGTCGTGTCTCATGTCTGGTGCCCCCTTGTGGATCTGGTCTTGCCGGGATGACCGCGATGCGTGCCTCCCAGCGGAAACGGTCGCCTAATCAGCTACCGAACTGCCCTGTACATCGTTCATGAACGTTGTACATGTACGTTGCTTAGGAGATCCTGTGCCGCGTATAGTTGTCAAGTGGCTCCCGAGAAACTGACCCGCCAGGCCGTCATTGAGCAGGCGTTGAAGCTCGCCGACACCGACGGGCTTCAGGCGGTAACCATCCGTCGGCTCGCCGCCGAGCTCGGCGTCACGCCGACGGCGCTGTACTGGCATGTCAAGAACAAGGACGAGCTGCTCTCCGCGCTCGCCGACCACCTGCTCGCGGCGCTCGTCGCCGACGTGGACCCGAACCGTCCTTGGAGCCAGCGCCTGCGCGCGATGATCACTGCGCTGGTGGAGCAGACTCGCGCGCACCCATACCTGTCCACCCTGCTGCCGATGATCGACAAGAGTGCGGCCGAGGAATACCGTCGGGCCACTGACACCGCGATCGGGCTGCTCACCGAGGCCGGGTTCACGCTCCAGGAAGCCGACCAGGTGGCCACCTACCTCCTCCTGGGGGCCGCGGCGATGGTGTCCTGTCAGCCCGGCGGCGTGGGAAGCAACGAGGAGGAGGCCACGGAGCTCAGGCGGCAACATCGCCTCGACCTGGAACGCCTGCCTCCCGGTCGTTACCCCCACCTGGCCGCCTTCGCCGCCACCCTCTCCACTCCCCCTGACCTTGACGCCTACTACTCCTTCGGCATCGACCTCCTACTGTCCGCGGTGAAGGCCACGGCCCCGAACGGATGAGGAGTTTCCGGCCTTCGCCCCCCTCCAGGCCGCCCGGTGACCGCACCCGCTCACGAGATCGGCCACATTGGCCTCGACCCGGTACCCGGCCTGAGGGTCTGCCGCGAGTTCGGATCTTCAGCGTGATCTGGCGAGGAGCCCCGGGCGTTCATGCCCGGGAGGAATCGCTTCCCGGTCCTGGGGTTGTGAACGTCTGGTCGTTAGTCCGGGCGTTTCTGGTTTTCGATGTACTC
>NZ_JBEXGU010000071.1:0-42917 GCF_040607515.1 Streptosporangium sp. NPDC005286
GAGGGAGCCGCAGCGTGCTGCGGTGACCGACGACAACGCGGCGAGGCGCCGCCTGACCGACCGCAGTAGGCAAAAGATCCGCAGGACAGGGCCTAGGTTCCCGCGCGGGAACGGAGGTCTCACCGGACGAATCCTGGCGGTGCCTGCTACCAGGCCCGGCACCGCCAGGGAGCGGGACTACAGGCGCTCGACCACGTAGTCGACGCAGGTGGTCAGGGCCTCGACGTCGTCGGGGTCGATGGCCGGGAACATCGCGACGCGCAACTGGTTGCGGCCGAGCTTGCGGTAGGGCTCGGTGTCGACGATGCCGTTGGCGCGCAGGACCTTGGCGATCGCGGAGGCGTCGACGTCATCGGAGAAGTCGATCGTGCCGACCACGTTGGAGCGGAACTCCGGACCCGCGAACGGGGTGGTGTAGGAGGTCTTCTCCGCCCAGGTGTAGAGGCGCCGGGCCGACTCGGCGCTGCGAGCGGTCGTCCAGGCCAGGCCACCGTTGCCGTTCATCCACTCGATCTGCTCGGCGAGCAGGAAGAGCGTGGCGACCGCCGGGGTGTTGTACGTCTGGTCCTTGGCGGAGTTGTCGACGGCCACCGGCAGGCTGAAAAAGTCGGGGACGTAGCGCCCGCTTGAGGCGATCTCGTCGACCCTGGCCAGCGCGGCCGGGGACATCAGGGCGATCCAGAGGCCGCCGTCGGAGGCGAAGCTCTTCTGCGGGGCGAAGTAGTAGACGTCGAACTCGCTCGCCTCGACCGGCAGGCCGCCGGCGCCGGAGGTGGCGTCGACGAGCACGAGCGAGCCATCCTCGCCCACCCGCCTGATCGGCATCGCGACGCCGGTCGAGGTCTCGTTGTGGGTGAGCGCGTAGACGTCGACGCCCTCCTCCAGCCTGGCCTCGGGGTGGCTGCCGACCTCCGACTTGATCACGGTCGGGTCGCCCAGCCACGGGGCCTTGGCCGCCACGGAGGCGAACTTGGAGGAGAACTCGCCGAAGTTCAGGTGCTGCGACCTGTCGCGGATCAGCCCGAAGGCGGCGATGTCCCAGAACGCGGTGGTGCCGCCGTTGCCCAGGACGACCTCGTACCCCTCGGGGAGGGAGAACAGCTCGGACAGCCCCGCGCGGACACGCCCGACGAGCGACTTCACCGGCTTCTGGCGGTGAGAGGTGCCCAGGAGGCTGGAGCCGGAGGCGGCGAGAGCCGAGAGCTGCTCGGGGCGCACCTTCGAGGGCCCGCAGCCGAAACGGCCGTCGGCGGGCTTGATGTCAGAGGGAATCACGATGTCAGCCACGTGACCAGCCTACTGAGCCCGCGGATCGATCCAGGACGAGGTCCGGATTTTGAGACGAGACGTGGGATGGTTTTGAGCCGGGCGAGGTGATCGCGGGGGCGGGAAACCGGATGACGGCCGGTGGGAGAGCGGGGTGCGAGGGTTTCGAAGAGCCGGGAACGGCAACGGCTGTCGCGCGAGACGTCCACGCGACAGCCGTACAAGACGGGAATTCAGAAGGAGCTGACGGCCTCGGCGGCGCCGGGGACGTCGTG
Source organism: Streptosporangium sp. NPDC005286 (assembly GCF_040607515.1). Taxonomy (NCBI): domain Bacteria; kingdom Bacillati; phylum Actinomycetota; class Actinomycetes; order Streptosporangiales; family Streptosporangiaceae; genus Streptosporangium; species Streptosporangium sp. NPDC005286. Next base: position 1,542 of record NZ_JBEXGU010000071.1, read on the forward strand.
GACCGAGCGCTGCGGGGGACCCACGTAGTCGGCGCTGGGGCGGACAAGCCTGCCCGTGCGCTTCTGCTCCAGGATGTGCGCGGCCCAGCCCGCGGTGCGGGCGCAGGTGAACATGGAGGTGAACATGGATGAGGGGACCTGGGCGAAGTCCAGGATGACCGCCGCCCAGTACTCGACGTTGGTGGCGAGCACCCGGTCGGGCTTGCGGGCGTGCAACTCCTCCAGCGCGGCCTTCTCCAGCGCCGCGGCGACCTCGTAACGCGGTGCGTCGAGCTCCTTGGCGGTGCGGCGGAGCACTCGTGCCCGGGGGTCCTCGGCACGGTAGACGCGATGACCGAAGCCCATGAGACGCTGGCCCTTGTCGAGCTCCGACTGCACGTACTTCTTGGCGTCGCCGACCTGCTCGACACCCTCGATCATGTGCAGCACGCGCGCGGGCGCACCGCCGTGGAGCGGGCCGGACATGGCGCCGACCGCACCGCTCAGCGCCGCGGCGACATCGGCTCCGGTGGAGGCGATGACCCGGGCGGTGAAGGTGGAGGCGTTCATGCCGTGCTCGGCGGCGGACGTCCAGTAGGCGTCGATGGCCTTGACGTGCCTGGGGTCGGGGTCGCCCTGCCAGCGGATCATGAACCGCTCGACGATGCTCCTGCCCTTGTCGACCTCGCTCTGGGGGACCATCGGCTTCCCGAGACCGCGCGAGGACTGGGCGACGAAGCTCAGGGCCGTGACGCTAGCCTGCGCCAGGTTGGCGCGGGCCTCCTTGTCGTCGATGTCGAGCAGCGGCTTGAAACCGTACGCGGGGGCCAGCATGGCCAGCGCGCTCTGCACGTCGACGCGGATGTCACCGGAGTGGACAGGAATGGGGTAGGGCTCGGCCGGGGACAGACCCGGCTGGAACTCGTTGTCGACAAGCAGGCCCCACACGTTCCCGAAGGAGACGCGACCGACCAGCTCTTCGATGTCAACGCCCCGATAGCGGAGGGCGCCCCCTTCTTTGTCCGGTTCCGCGATCTCAGTCTCGAAAGCTACTACGCCTTCGAGCCCGGGTTTGAAGTCGGACATTTTCGGCCGCCTCCCTTTCTTGAAGTCAAAGCCTTGATGTCGAGATACCGGCGGGTCATATTCAACCCCCTGAGCCGGGGCAGCCTGCCGCCGGACCCACCAAAGCGGGATCGCCGCAGGTGGGGGGCGCTGAGCGGGCTTCCGGCTCGGCACGGGAGAATACCTTCCCGTGGATGCCGCATCGCGACCGCCCTCGATGGCGGGACTTCGTCGCACGTACCAGGGACTGCCTCTCCTCGAGGAGGACCTCGCACCCGACCCCGTGTCGCAGTTCGCCGCCTGGTTCGGCGACGCCGTCGACGCCGGGCTTCCCGAGCCGAACGCGACAGTGCTGGCGACCGCCTCGGCGGGTGGCCGGCCGACGGCCAGGACCGTACTGCTCAAGGGGTACGACGAGAACGGGTTCGTCTTCTACACCAACTACGAGTCGCGCAAGGGGCGTGACATGGCGGAGAACCCGAGGGCCGCCCTGCTGTTCCCCTGGCACTCCATCCGCCGCCAGGTACGGGTGGAGGGGGCGGTGGTACGGCTGCCGCGGGAGGAGTCGGCCGCCTACTTCAGGTCCAGGCCCTACGGGTCGCGGATCGGCGCCTGGGCCTCGCGGCAGTCCGCGGTCGTGCACTCCAGGGACGAGTTGGACGCCCGCTACGAGGAGTTGTCGGAGCGTTGGCCGGAGGATCCGCCGATCCCGGACTTCTGGGGTGGACTGCGCGTGGTGCCGGCCGAGATGGAGTTCTGGCAGGGCCGCACAGACCGTATGCATGACCGCCTCCGTTACCGGCGCTCCGGCGCCGGTTGGATCATCGAACGCCTGGCCCCATGACACCCTGCCCCCTCTTTGCTGATATATCCACATATGTCCGGTAGAGAGGGAGCGGTGTGGGGTTCGGAAATTTCGTCCGCAGGCACGCGGCCGACACACGCCCGCTCGGCATCCCCGCCTACCGGCGACTCTGGGCCGGTCAGGGTGTGTCGTTCATCGGCTTCCAGCTCACCTCGGTGGCCGTCAGCGCCCAGATCTACGACATCACGGAGTCGTCCTTCTGGGTCGGCATGCTCGGCCCCGCCAACCTGATCCCCCTGGTCGTCTTCGGGCTCTGGGGCGGCGCGATCGCCGATGCCGTCGACCGGCGCAGGCTCCTCATCATCGGTGCACTGATCGCCTGGTCGGGGACGCTCGCGCTCCTGGTCCAGGCGACCCTCGGGTCGACGAGCGTCGGCCTGTTGCTGGCCACCGTGGCCCTGCACGCCACAGGTTTCGCCATCACGGGCCCGACCAGGGGGGCCATCATCCCCAGGCTGGTCCCGGCCGACCTGATCCCGGCGGCCAACACCCTCAACTTCCTGGTGAGCGGCCTCGGCACCGTCGTCGGGCCGTTGATCGGCGGGGTCGTGCTCGCCCAGAGCGGTTTCGCCACCGCCTACCTGATCGACGCGCTGCTGTTCGGCGCGGGCTTCTACGCCGCGGTGAGACTGCCGAGACTCGAACCGGTCGGCGAGGTGACGCGCCCAGGCCTGCGGTCGGTCCTGGACGGCCTGCGTTACGTCTGCGGGCACCCAGTGGTGCTGATGTCGTTTGTCGTCGATCTCATCGCCATGGCGTTCGCACTGCCCAGGGCGCTGTTTCCGGAGGTCGTGGCCGAGAGGTTCGGTGGTTCGCTGGTCGCGTTCGGCTGGCTGTCGGCCAGCATCGCCATCGGCTCGGTGCTCGGCGGGGTGCTGTCGGGCTGGGTGGGGCGGGTCCGGCGTCAGGGAATGGCGCTCACGTACGTGATCGCCGCCTGGGGGCTCACCGTCGCCGCGGCCGGACTCGCGGACCAGTTGTGGCTGATGGTCGCGCTGCTCGCGTTCGGCGGGGCCGCCGACCTGGTCTCCGCGGTGTGGCGGCAGACGATCCTGCAGACCCACGCGCCCGACGACATGCGCGGGAGGATGCAGGGCGTCTTCATGGTGGTGGTCGCGGGAGGCCCCAGACTGGGGGATCTCCGGGCCGGGGCCACCGCCTCGTGGTTCGGGGCCACGGGGGCCTGGGTGGGCGGTGGGATCGCCTGTGCGGTGGCCGTGGTCGCGGTGGGGCTGGCCGTCCCGGCCTTCAGAAAATATCAACCGGTCGCGAGTAGTGTTTGAGCAGCTAGGGAAGGATTCGGCGGCCCCCGGTGTTGCTGTCCTTTGCCATCACGAGCCGTTCTCCCAATAGGGTCGTGTCTTCGAACTTCCAAGGTCCCGCGCCGCCCTCCCGGGAACACCGCGCGATGGACGTAGCATCGAGAGAGGACGGGAGGAACCTTGACCGCACACGGCTTGATCGACACAACGGAGATGTACCTTCGTACGATCTTCGAGCTGGAGGAGGAGGGCATCGTCCCCCTGCGCGCGCGTATCGCGGAGCGGCTCCAGCAGAGTGGTCCCACAGTCAGTCAGACGGTCGCCAGGATGGAGCGCGACGGTCTGGTTCGCGTCGAGGGCGACCGGCACCTGACCATGACCGATCTGGGGCGTACTCTCGCGACCCGCGTCATGCGCAAGCACCGTCTCGCCGAGTGTCTGCTCACCCAGGTCATCGGCCTGCCCTGGGAGGATGTGCACATCGAGGCGTGCCGCTGGGAGCATGTCATGTCCGAATCGGTGGAGGCGAGGCTGGTCAGCCTGCTCAACAACCCCACGGAGGACCCGCACGGCAATCCGATCCCCGGCCTGGAGGAACTTGGCGTCTCGGGCCTTCCCGACGGGCGGTCGGAGTCGCTGCCGTCGATGGCCGCGATGGCCGGACCCAGAGATATACCCGTTGTCGTGCGGCGAATTAGCGAACAAGTGCAAAGCGATCCGGCTGTGATGCTTAAACTCAAGCAAGTTGGGATACAACCCGGACGCGAGGTAACGCTCGCGGTGAGCGACGACGGTGTGCGGGTGACAGGTGACGACGAGGCGGACAATTTTCTTGCGGATCTCCCGCGAGAGATTGCCGCGCACGTTTTCGTCTCCACACGCTGACCGAGGCCCCTTAGCTCGGTTGGATCCCGTTCGGGAGTCCCTCCGCTCCCAGGCCGAGACTGCAGGAGCAACCGTGGTTCGCTTTGCACACACCCGCCCACGAAGGGCGGTCACCGGATGAAGCGGTGGGGGGATGTTTCCCAGGATGCCGCTGATCACCTTACGGCTGGTTCCGTCCTAGATCATGCTGAGATGGCGGTGGTGGTCACCGACAGGTTCAGCAACCTGCTCTACTGGAACCCTTTCGCGGAAAGGCTTTTCGGGCGCCCGGGCACATCGGGACCACGTGACCAGTCCCTCTCCCTGGGCATCATGGAGAAGGACCATCCGCTGGCCGTCGAGCTCTCCAAGCACGTCCTCAAGGGCGGTGTCTGGGAGGGCACGTTCGACGTCAGGCGCGGCGACGGGACGATCATCTACGTACGGGCCCAGGCCGTGCCGCTGCGTCACCCCTCGGGAGCGGTGACGGGCATCGTCATCACCGCTCGTGAGGCGATGCGCAGCAACGAGCGGGAGAAGGACCGGTTCGGCCTGCTGGAGCGGATCGGCGAGCGTCTCGCCGGATCGCTCTACGTCGAGGAGACGCTCAAGCGCGTCGCCGAGATGCTCGTCCCGCAGTTCGCCGACCACTGCTTCATCGAGCTGATGGAGGAGGGACGGCTGACCCGCAGGGTCTCCACACACGTCCAGGGTTGGAGCCCGCCGCCCAACACCTGGGCGCCGATCGGGGCGGAGATCCGCTATCCGGCGGGACACTACGCCGACATCGCGCTGCGCCGCCAGGAGACGATCCTGGTCGAGGACTTCTCCCAGACCAACTACCCCAGCCCCGGCGAGGCCAACACCCGCCTGGCCGCTGAGATCGGCATGACCTCGGCCATCGTGGCGCCGCTCTGCGTGCGAGGTGAGACCCTCGGGCTGATGTACCTGGGGCTGTCCAACCTGACCGACCGGCGTAGCCCGCACTACGACGCCTTCGACCGTGACTTCGTGGGGGCGATCGCCACCAGGGTCGCCCTCGCCGTCGACAACGCGCTGCTGTTCGAGGAGGAACGGCACACGGCGGAGTCCTTCCAGAAGCACCTTCTTCCCCGCGCGCTGCCGCAGCTCGACGGGCTGGAGATCGCGGTCCGCTACTTTCCCGCCGCACCCCTGGCCAGCCACGGGCAGGGCATCCAGACCCAGGTCGGCGGCGACTGGTACGACGTCATCCCGCTCTCGGCGGGCCGGGTCGGCATCGTCATCGGCGACGTCGAGGGCCGGGGCGCCAAGGCAGCGGCGGTCATGGGGCAGCTGCGGGCGGCGCTGCGGGCCTTCGCCCAGGACGACAAACCGCCCGCGGAGATCCTCGCCAGGCTCGACGAGTGGACGCGCATCATCGCCACCCCCGAGCAGGACGAGAGCGGCGCCGACATCAGCATCCCGCCCATCGTCACCTGCCAGTATCTGGTGTACGACGCCTGGTCGCGGCAGCTGTCGTTCGCCAACGCCGGTCACGCCCCCCCGCTGCTGCTCATCGGCGACACCTGCACCGAACTCGACATCCGCGAGGTCGGCCAGCCGCTGGGAGTCCGGGCCAAGGGCATGCACGCGGACCTGGTCTACAAGGAGGAGACGCGGACGCTGCCCCCCGGGGCCGCGCTGCTCCTCTACACCGACGGGCTCGTCGACCGCCGCCCCATCCGCGACGCGGACGGCAGGCCGCCCAGCGTCGAGGAGACGCTGGGGCAGCTCTGCGAGAGGCTCATCGAGATCAGCGACACCTCCGTCGAGCGCATCGCCGACGCCGCCACCATCGCGGTGCCCGGCGAGATCGACGATGACATGGCCATTCTCGTGCTCAGGTCCGCCCCCGAGGACCTGGCCGTCGAGGAGCGCACCTTCCCGGCCCAGCCGATCATGGTGGGTGAGGCGCGCCGGATGGCCTCGGAGGCGTTCATCGGCTGGAACGTCCCCGAGGAGCGCGCCGAGCTCGCCTGCCTGCTGGTCTCCGAGGTCGTCACCAACGTCGTGCTGCACGCCGCCAGCGCCAGCGTCCCGCGCAGGGAGCTGACGATGGACGGCCCTCCGCTGTCGTTCGACGAGTCCTGGGACATCCCCGGCTTCGAAGACGAGATCGTCAATGAGAAGGAGTTCACCCTCCGGCTGCGCCGGGGCGGAGAGTCCGTCTGGGTCGAGGTCTTCGACCAGGACCTCCGGCTGCCGCGCATCCGCAGCGCGGGGGAGAACGACGAGGGCGGCCGGGGCCTCTATCTCGTCGACCAGCTCGCCAAGCGCTGGGGCTCCCGCCCCACCAAGGAAGGCAAGGCCGTCTGGTTCGAGATCCCCACCAGGTCGCGCTGAACAACACGTGACAGAGCTGGAACAACTGTCTGATCGGTGGTTGACTCGGAACATGGAGCTGGCGTTCGAACGGCGTGGGACGGGCTCGCCCCTGGTCCTGCTGCACGGCATCGGGCATCACTGGCAGGCATGGCTGCCGGTGCTCGACCGGCTCGCCGCCGAGCGAGACGTGATCGCCGTCGACTTTCCCGGCTTCGGGGTCTCACCGCCGCTGCCGTCCGGCACGCCGTACACGGCCGAAAGCCTGGCGGACGCGATCGAGTCCTTCTTCGGGGTGCTCGGCCTGCGCGACCCGCATGTGGCGGGAAACTCCCTGGGCGGTTACGTCGCCCTCGAACTGGCCGCGCGCGCCGCGGTCCGCTCGGCCACCGCGCTCTCTCCCGCCGGGTTCTGGAACCGTAGCGAGCTCGCGTACGCGCGAGCCATCCTGCGGATCACCAGGGCCGCCGCCCGTGACCTTTCTCCCGAACGGGCGCTGGCCCACGCGGAAGACCCGCTGATCCGCGGCCTCTCCCTGAGTCTTCTGGTCGCCCACCCCGCCAGGCTCTCCCCTGAGGCGCAACTCGCCGCTCTCCAGGCGCTCAAGGACGCCTCGGGGTTCGACGAGACCCTCGCCTCGTTCGCGGGACTGATGCCTCCCGCGCCGCCGAAGGTGCCGGTCACGATCGCCTGGGGCGAGCACGACAGGCTGCTTTTGCGCCGGCAGGCGGTAAGGGCCGCCAAATGGTCGGGGCAGCGGGTGAAACTGCTCAAGGGGTGCGGGCATGTGCCGATGACCGACGATCCCGAGCTGGTCGCGAGGGTGCTGCTGGAGGCGTCCGCCTAGGGCGGGATGCCGGCCTGCGCCTAGCGGAACGACTGTCCCCAGATGGCCAGCATCGCGATGACGAACACCACCATGACACCGGCGTACGCGACAGGGCCGAGCCGGAATGCGCGCCGTACCCGATTCAGGCCCCAGGCGAACAGGAACGCCAGGAAGATCAGCAGAATCAGCCCGCTGTCCATCGTCACCCCCTCGGGAAGTCTCCGTTGACCAGTATGCGTCGACGGAGCCGCTTCCGTGGCGGGTAACCGCGATCCGGAACCCGTGAGATCGTTACGTTTCGTGAACAGGACATCGAAGGTAACGCGTGCCCTGCTGATGGCAGCCCTGGCCATAGGTCTCTCCGCATGTTCGGACGCGGGCGGTACGTCCGGCGCTTCGGTGACCGCGACCGTCACCGTGACCGCCTCCGTCACCCCATCCCCCGAGGTCTCCGCGGTTCCGTCGCCTCCCGCCTCCGCCTCACCGACGGAGCTTTCCACGCCGCCTCCCACGTCGTCGCCGTCGGTGAGCGTGCCGGGAGGCCGGGGCGTCGATGACACGGTACGGGGGCGGATAGCCCTGCGGGGAGCGGACTCGATCACGGTGACCCCCGCCAGTGACCAGGGGATGAAAGCCCTCCTGCTGCCCTACACGATCGTGCTCGACGCACAGGGGCTGATCTGCACGGAAGGGAAGGCCCCACACAACTGCTCCGTGGAGCAACTGCGGAAGGCTCTCGGCAAGGGTGACGTCCTCCTCGCCGAAGTGACGATCAAGGACGGGGTGGCCGTCCAGATCCAGGAGATCACCCAGGGGTGACGGCGCCGGCCGGCCGATCACGGGGGTCCGCTGTCCCGTCGTCGCGAGGGCGGCGGTTCTCCCGTGTGGTGGCCGGGGCGGGTCAGAAGCCGAAGGAGCGGCCGATGATCTCTTTCATGATCTCGGTGGTGCCGCCGTAGATGGTCTGGACACGGCTGTCGATCCAGGCCTTGGCCACGGGGTACTCCATCATGTAGCCGTAGCCGCCGTGCAGCTGCAGGCAGCGGTCGATGACCTTGGTCTGCAGCTCCGTGGTCCACCACTTCGCCTTGGCCGCGTCCACCGCGGTGAGTTCCCCGGCGTTGAGTGCCCGGATGCATTTGTCCACGTAGTGGCGGGCGATCTCCACCTCGGTGTCCAGCTCCGCCAGGACGAATCTGGTGTTCTGGAAGCTGCCGATGTTGCGGCCGAAGGCCGTGCGGCTCTTGCAGTACTCGATGGTCGCCCGCAGGACCGTCTCCGCCGCCGCCACCGCCATCACCGCGATCGACAGGCGCTCCTGCGGCAGGTTGGCCATGAGCTGGAAGAAGCCCTGTCCCTCCTGCGGACCCAGCAGGTTGGCCGCGGGGACCCGGACGTTGTCGAAGAACAGCTCCGCCGTGTCCTGGGCGTGCATGCCGATCTTCTCCAGGTTGCGGCCCCGGGTGAAGCCCTCCATACCCCGTTCGACGACCAGCAGCGAGATCCCCCGGGCGCCCGCCTCCGGGTCGGTCTTCGCGACCGCGACGACCAGGTCGGAGTTGATGCCGTTGGTGATGAAGGTCTTCTGGCCGTTGACCACGTAGTGGTCGCCCTCGCGCACGGCGGTCGTCCTGATGCCCTGCAGGTCGCTACCCGCGCCGGGCTCGCTCATCGCGACCGCCGTGATGAGCTCGCCACTGGTGAACCCGGGCAGCCAGCGCGCCTTCTGCTCGTCGTCGGTGAGGTCCACGAAGTACGGCGCCATGACGTCGTTGTGCAGCGAGAACCCCAGGCCGGACGCGCCTGTCGAGATGACCTCCTCGGAGATCACGGCGTTGTAGCGGAAGTCGGTGATCCCCGCCCCGCCGAACTCCTCGGGTACCCCGAAGCCGAACATGCCGATCTCTCCGGCCTTCTTCCACACCTCGCGGGGGACGATGCCGTCCTTCTCCCACTGGGCATGATGGGGCGCCACCTCGCGGGCCAGGAACTCGCGTACTGTCTCCCGGAAGAGCTGGTGCTCCTCTTCGAAGAGGTCTCGCTGCATTGTGTGCCTCCTAGGGGTCCGTGACACAGAATACGATTCTGTTACTCCGGGGTACACCCGGCCTGGGGGGCGCTAGTGCGGCTTGCGGTGGTTTGTGGACTTACATCCAGATCACAAGTGCGCCACGGTCTCCGTACGTACCCGATTTCTCGCTGCGCCGAAGATGGTTCAAACCGTACTATCTACCCTCGGTGTGCTATGGCTATGCCCGTTGACGGCAGCCTTTGTGATCGGAGTATGTAGTGGTTCGGTGGCGATCTGGGCTCCGTAGATCTCTCGGGGTTTCGGCCCTGTGCCTTGTCGGCGGCGTGTTGGTCGCGCTGCCCTCCGAAGCGGCCGATGCCGGCATCGCCGAACTCGTGGTCGACTACGCGTGCACCGGAGGGGTCGCGCTGAACGGCAGCACGGTCAATCTCCGGACGAAGGTGTCGATCCCCACCACGATCAAGGTCGGCGAGCCGCTCAACATCGGCTGGAAGCTCGGCTACAAGCAGGATCCGACCCGGTTCGGCTCACCCGACTTCTTCGCCCCCGGGAGCAAGGTCCTGGTCACCGGGAACGCCCAGCTCTCCGGCAGCTGGGTCGGTGTTCTGCAGCCGAAGGGAAGTCTGGACCAGACCAATCAGCTCCAGCCGGGCAGCATTCTGAGGCTTCCCGAGGGGATCTCCGATTCCGCCCACATCGACAGGGTCGGGACGCTCAAGGTCAGCCCCAGGAAGTTGTTCGTGGACTTCATACCGCCGGCCGGCGAGGTCATGGTCAACAACGACGATCCTCGGGTGAGCTACCATGCGGCGGCCGACTGGGCGTACCTGGGCTCCGAGCCTCTGAGCATCGGCGACTACGGCCGCGACCTCCACCGTACGAACAAGGTGAACTCCTGGGCCTCCTTCACGTTCACCGGCACCGGGATCGAGTATGTCGCCCGGCGTAGCAACGAAGCGGGGAAGGTCGGGTTCAGGATCGACGGCCAGGACGCCACGCCGTCCTTCGTCGACGCCTCGAAGAATCCCGACGGCACGCCGACGAACGCCGCCCACGAGGGTGGGCTCACGCTGTGGAGGTTCAACGGCCTCAAGTACGGCGAGCACACCATCGAGGTCAAGAACCTGGAGGACGGCAAGTGGGCACAGCTTGACGCCTTCCGGGTGATCACCAGGGAGCTGCAGAACCCGCCGAACGAGTACCGGGCCACGTGCTCGCTCGTCAGCGATCCGGTCTCGGTGGACGTCACGATCTCCGAGGCGGGCGGGTCACAGTCGCCTAACCCGACGGGCACGGGGACCGGATCGCCGAGCCCCACGGTCACGCCGACGACTCCGACCCCCACTCCCACCAACACCCACACCGGCACATCGACCCCCACCCACACCGGCACGACGACTCCTCCGGCGAACGGGGTCAACAGCACGAGCACCAACACGACCACCTCGACGCCCAGGCCGACCCTGACCGTGACCGCCACCGTCACCCCCACCCGGCCCACGCCGACCGCGCCGCAGGTGATCATCACGCCCAGCGGTGGGGCCCAGACCGGTGAGGCGCCGCAGGGGAGCTCCGGCCTGGGGCTTCTCGGCGCGGGAACGGTGATGGTGACCGGTAGCGCGCTGGGCGGCGTGGCCTTGATGAGGCGGCGGGCGGCACACGCGCGCGGCCAGAGGGACAGCTGAAGGAGGCGCCGGATGTACCAAGGACCTGTGCAGGGCGGTCCCGGCCCCTATCCCGGCGGCGGCCCGGCGGCCAAGCCCAAGGGGAACATGCTGATGGCCGGGCTCCTGGTGGCCGGGTCGCTCGGCGGGGTGGCCGCGATCATGGCGGGGCTGCTCGCGTACCTCTCACCGGCGCCGGAGGATCCGGGCTATGGGCTGTCCGAGCCGCAGGCGGCGGTCAGCACCCTTCAGGAACAGCCGGGCGCGCAGCCGGGCACCGGGGAGCAGGTCGCCGAGCAGCAGCCCGCGGGGGTGTTGCCGTCAGCGGTGGGACCGGGCGGGCTGGACGTCCCGCTGACGGCCGCCGCGCCCACGGCGCCGCCGCCGCTGCCGGTGGTCCAGCCTCCGGCGCCGTTGAAGAGTAACGGGGTGAAGCCCCGGCGGCTGGCCATCCCGAAGATCGGCGTGCTGGCCCCGCTGATGGCGCTCGGCGTCGACTCCAAGCGGGAGATCCAGACTCCTCCGCTGAGCAAGCCCAACCAGGCGGGTTGGTACAAGTACGGTCCCATCCCCGGGCAGCAGGGACCTTCGGTGGTTCTCGGGCACGTGAACACCCGGAGCGGGGCCGCCGTCTTCAGCCGGCTGAAGGAGATCAAGCGCGGGGACAAGATCAAGGTCTCCCGGACGGACGGGACCGTCGTGGAGTTCACGGTCGACGGTGTGGAGCAGGTCAGCAAGGCGGCCTTCCCGTCGAAGCGGGTCTACGGCAACACCGGTGAGGCGACCCTGCGCCTGATCACCTGTGGCGGTGTCTACAACAGGAAGACCGGTCACTACACCGACAACATCATCGTCTATGCGACCCTGTCGAAGACCCGTCGTACCTGAGCGCCGGGTCCGGCCGCCGTACTCGCTGAATCGGCGGGTCGCGGCCGCTCCGACGACCGCCTCCGATCGTTAGCCTCCCCGGCAATCCGGGTAGGGAGTTGTTTGTACGAAGTGGCCCCCCGAATGATCAGAAGGCGGGGGTGTGCCCAGGTGAGCATCGTGCGGGCCGGTGTCGTGGCCGTACTCATAGGGGTGGCCGCTCTCGGCGCCGCCCAGCATTCGAAGCCGTCGCACGAGCGCTCCACGAGTTGGGGCGCGCACAAGTCCGCGAGCTCGGGGGGCAAGCACGCCGGAGGATGGACGATCAAACGGCTGCGTTCGGGGAACGGGCACACGGCCACACGCTCCGAGTCGAGCATCGAACGCGGAGGGAACTGGGGGTTCGGGCGACCGAGGCGTTCGGATACCGGACGGCACAGGGCGCGGGAGTTCGGGCGGCGGGGTCATGAGGCGAGGCGTCACGGGGGTCGCTGGTTCGGGTGGCGGGGCAGGGGCGGCGAGCGCGGCGGGGGGCGGGGGTTCGGGCGGTCAGACGATTCGGACCCTGGGCGATATGGGGTTGGCCGGCCGGATTCAGATGCCGAGCGCGGTGAGGGTTGGGGGTTCGGGCGCTCGGGGGATTCGAGGCCTGGGCGGTATGAGGACCGGGAGTTCGGGCGGCGGGGTCCGGAGGCCGGTGAGTATGGCGATCGCGGGTTCGGGCGGCCGGGGGATCTGGGGTCCGGGCGGTATGAGGACCGGGGGTTCGGGCAGCGGGGTCCGGAGACCCGGGGATATGGCGACCGGGGGTTCGGGCGGCGGGGTTTCGAGGCGGGACGGTACGGCGACCGCGGGTTCGGGCGGCGCGGTTCGGATGCGCGGCGACACAGGGATCGCTGGTACGGACGGCATGGGCGGGCGAGGCACGGCGGGCACCACCGGCACGGGCACCACCGGCACGGGCAGCGGCCGGGCCGGGCGGGTTGGTAGCGGCCTGGCCTGCAGTTTGAAACCGGGGCGGCAACGGTCTGTGGTGCGCGGCCGGTGCGACGCCGGTCCGCCGCCTGGGATCGGCAAGGGGACCGGAGGCCGGCGAGGGGCCTGAGGCCGGTATGGGGTCCGGGGCCGACGCGGTGGGCGGTCGCGCGCTGAATCGACAGGCCGGCGGTGACGTCCCAGGAGACGTCGAGACGCGAACCGGGCAGTCAGTCACTTCGTCTTTCTCCGTCGGACAACGGACCTGCGGGGTCACGTCACAGCGGGCACCGCACTCGCGCACGTCCTATAGAGGCCGTCGTCAGCCCGGTCGTGGCGATGATGTCGGCTGCTCCGAGGGAACGCGATGTCGGCGTGGCCGCCGGGGGACATTTCAGATTATTTCCGGAGACAGTCGCGCAACGTGCTCCCGAGGGGATCGCTTCTGATCGTTAATCACCTGTCCGGTCCGGGTATAGGCGTTTATGCGAATGTGTCCCCCCTCTGACCCAGAGTGAGGGGTGTACGCAGGTGAGCAAGGCGCGGGCCGGTCTGCTGGCCGTATTCATAGGAATGGCCGCGATCGGCGCCCTCCATCACGGGGGTTCGACGGGTGCGCGATCCGCGAGCCCCGCGGCCGGGCAGTCCGGCGACTCGGTGTCCAAAGGGCTCACGGGTTCCACCGCCGAACGGTCCGTGCACTCCACGGCCGAGCGTCAGGTGAGTCCGGCGGCCAAGCGGCTCGGACGCCGCGGGGCCGAGCCGATCATCATCGCGCACCGCGGGGCCAGCGCCTTCCGGCCCGAACACACGCTGCTCGCCTACACGGTCGCCATCTCGATGGGCGCCGACTACATCGAGCCCGATCTCGTCTCGACCAAGGACCACGTGCTGGTCGCCCGGCACGAGAACGAGCTCTCGGCGACCACCGACGTCGCGAGGCATCCGGAGTTCGCCGACCGCAGGACCTCCAAGACCATAAACGGCATCCGGCACACGGGCTGGTTCACCGAGGACTTCACCCTCGCGGAGCTGCGCACCCTCCGTGCCAGGGAACGCTTCCCCACGCAGCGTCGAGGCAACACCGCCTACGACGGGATGGAGAGAATCCCGACGCTCGACGAGATAGTCCAGCTCGCGCAGAAGCACGGCGTGGGCGTCTACGCCGAGACCAAGTTCCCCACCTATTTCGCCTCGATCGGGCTGCCGCTGGAGGAACCGCTGCTGGAGACCTTCCGGAAGTACGGCTGGGACGACGAGCGGGACCCGGTCTTCATCCAGTCCTTCGAGACCGGGAACCTCAAACGATTGCATCCCCTCACCCGGCTCCGGCTCATCCAGTTCATCGGAGCGAACGGCGCCCCGTACGACCATGTGCGGGCCGGCGATCCGGCTACCTACGACGACATGGTCACTCCGGAGGGCCTGCGGGAGATCGCCGGGTACGCCGACGGCATCGGCGTGGTCACGAAGCGGATCGGCCCCCGTGATCCCGGCGGTTTCGAGAGCAGGCCGGTGTCACCCGCCGCGCTCGTCAGGAACGCCCAGCGAGAAGGGCTCCTGGTACACGCCACGACGGTTCGCAAACTCGCCGTGCGGCTCCGGGCGGACCTCAGGGGCGACAGCTCGGGCGGGCGCGCCAACGAGGAGGTGCGGAAGTGGCTGAGGCGTCTGTACCGGCTCAACCTGGACGGGGTGATCGCCGACGACCCCGGCATGGCGCGCGACGTACGGGACCGGCTCCAGGCCGAGGGCTGACCGTGTCCGCCGGCGCCGCGTCGGCCGCGGCCGAGGGGCACGTCACTCCGTCTCGGCCCTGGCCGGGTAGCGCAGGATCCGGTCGTCGCCCTCGCGCACCTCACCGCGCCCGTCGGTGTTGGACGTGGTCAGCCAGAGCGCCCCGTCCGGTGCCACGGCGACCGTGCGCAGGCGGCCGTACCGGCCGACCAGTTCGGCCCGGGGTTCGCCGGTTTTCCCGTCGTGCAGGGGCACCGTCCACAACCGCTCCCCGCGTAGCGCCGCCACATACAGCGTGTTCCCGGCGATGGCGGCACCGGAGGGGGAGGCCTCGCTCGTGGGCCACGTCACCAGCGGGTTGGTGAACTTACCGCCGCGCGTGTCGCCCTTGCCCTCCACCTCCGGCCAGCCGTAGTTGTGGCCGGGCTCGATCAGGTTGACCTCGTCCAGCGCGTTCTGCCCGAACTCGGTGGCGAAAAGGCGTCCCCGCTCGTCCCAGGCCAGCCCCTGGACGTTGCGATGGCCGAGGCTGTAGACCGGCGAGCCCGGCGTCGGGTTGCCGGGGGCGGGCCTGCCCTCCGGTGTCAGCCGGAGGATCTTCCCGTTCGGCAGGCGCGGATCCTGCGACGACTCCCGCTGCCCCGCGTCTCCGGTGCCGGCGTACAGCATGCCGTCCGGTCCGAACGCGATGCGGCCGCCGTTGTGGAAGGAGGCCTTGGCGATGCCGTCGAACAGCACCTCGGGTGTGGCGTCGCCGAGGCGGAAGCGCACGATCCGGTTGTCGGATTCGGCGGTGAGGTAGGCGTACACGTAACGGTCCCTGGCATAGCCGGGTGACACGGCCAGCCCGAGCAGGCCGCCCTCGCCGCTCGCGACCACGCCGGGCACCCGGTAGACCTCGCGTGGCCGCCCGCCGCGCCCCGGGACCTGGAGCACCCGGCCGCTGTCGCGCTCGGAGACGAGCGCGTCGCCATCAGGCAGGAACGCCAGCCCCCAGGGCACCTCGATGTCGCGGGCCATCTCCTTTCCCGCCTGGAGGTCCGGCACCCCGTCCGGCACCCTGCTCGGAGCCGGGCTGGGAGTCCCGCTCTCCCCGGGAGTGCCGCTCGCGCTCCCCGAGGTCGCCGGCGCCGCATTCGGGGGAGCCACCCCCTCGGCGGCCGGGTCGCCGGCGCAGGCGGCCAGCGTCGCCACCAGCATCGCCACCAGGCCGGCGGTCGGCACGATCCGGCTCGCGGTCTTCCTCATGGTCACCCCTTCTGCGGCCGAGCGCGCCGGCGACGGGCAGTCCTGGGCCGGTCAGTCCCGGCCTACTCGACCACTCTGCCCCATGCTCACGGTAGATCCCGCCCGACCGCACCTGTCGCGGCGATCTCCCCGAGATCGGCGGGGAAGGTCCCGTCAGCCGGTGTGCATGGCGGCCCGCACCCGATCGAGGGTGATCGGCAGGTCGCGCTGCCGGGAGCCGGTCGCGTGGAAGACGGCATTGGCGATCGCGGCGGCGGTGCCGACGATCCCCACCTCGCCGATGCCCTTGACACCGACGGGATTGAGCTCGTCGTCGTGCTCGTCGATCCAGTGGGCCTCGATCCCGCGGACGTCGGCGCTCGACGCGATGTGGTAAGTGGCCAGGTCGTGGTTGGTGAAGTCACCGAAGCGGGGGTCCATCTGCAGGGCCTCGTGCAGGGCCATGGAGATCCCCATCGTCATACCGCCGAGGAACTGCGAGCGCGCCGTCCTGACGTTGACGATCCGGCCGGCCGCGAAGACCCCGAGCAGCCGCTCGATACGGACCTGCCCGCTGTCGACGTCGACCCTGACCTCGGCGAACTGCGCTCCGAACGAGTGGCGGGAGAACCGCCCCTGGGCGGCGAGGTCCTCGGTGGTGTCCGCCCGCGCCTGCAGCCCTTCGGCGGGGACCACCCCGGACCGCTCGTCGAGCTCCCTGACCAGGGTCCGGCACACCTTGCTCACCGCCCAGCTCCACGAGGCGGTGCCCATGGACCCGCCGGCGAACGGCGCGGGTCCGAAGACGCTGCGGCCCACCAGGATGGTGATCCGGTCCATCGGCACGCCGAGCTCGTCGGCCGCCACCTGGGCCAGCGCGGTGCGAGCCCCGGTACCGATGTCGGCCGCGGCGATCTCGACCACGAACCTGCCCGTGGGCTCGGCGCGGGCGGTCGCGGTGGACGCCATGGTGAAAACCGGGTAGGTCGAGGACGCGACGCCGGTGCCGACGAGCCACCGGCCCTGTCTGCGGACGCCCGGCGCCGGGTCGCGTCCGGCCCAGCCGAAGCGCGCCGCCCCCTCCCGCAGGCAGGCGATCAGGTTGCGGCTGCTGAACGGGAGGCCCGATTCGGGGTCCAGCGCGGGCTCGTTGACGATTCGCAGCTCGACGGGATCCATCCCAAGGGCGTACGCCAGCTCGTCCATCGCCGATTCGAGGGCGAACATCCCCGGAGCCTCGCCGGGCGCGCGCATCCACGATGGGGTCGGCACGTCCAGCTGTAGCAACCGGTGGGTGGTGTGGCTGTTGGGCGTCGCGTACATCATGCGGCTGGCCGCGACCGTCGGCTCGGTGTATTCGACGCGCTTCGAACTCTGCTGGAGCGCGTCGTGCCACACCGCGGTCAGCCGGCCGTCCAGCTCGGCCCCCAGACGCACGCGTTGCACGGTGGGCGTCCGGTAGCTGACGAGCGGGAACATCTGCTGCCTGGTCATCGCCACCTTGACCGGCCGCCCGACGGCGCGGGCGGCCAGCGCCGCCAGCACGGTCGGCGGGCGCGGTAGCGCCTTCGACCCGAAACCGCCGCCGATGTGGTCGGCGACGATGCTCACCGCGCCGTCGGCGAGGCCGAACAGCGCGGCGATCGCGGTCGCCGACATCCAGGGCGCCTGGTCGGCGTTGTAGAGGGTCAGGGTCTCGCCCTCCCAGAACGCGATCGTGGCGTGCGGTTCCATCGGGCTGGCATGCTCGGCCGGGGTCGTGTAGGTGGCGTCGATGCCGGCCGGTGCCGCGGCCAGGGCGCTCTCGGCGTCGCCCCAGTGGACGGTCCCGGGGAAACCCGCGTTGGCCTTCCGGGGCGAGAAGATCCGCGGGTTGCCCGGGCTCAGCACGACGTCGTGTTCCTGCTCGTCGTAGTCCACTCGCACCGCCGACGCCGCCTCGCGGGCGCCTTCCAGGGTGCTCGCGACCACGGCCGCGACGATCTGCCCGCGGTAGGCGACGTCGGCCGACTGCAGGACGGCCAGCTCGGCGTCGTCGGCGGGGTGCAGCCGGGAGACGTTGCCGCTGTCCAGTACGGCGATCACCCCCGGCAGGGCCAGTGCGGCGCCGCCGTGGACGGCGCGCACCCGGCCGCGGGCGATGGTGGCCTGCACGGGCCAGACATAGACGGCGTTCGGCACCGGGTACTCGTAGGCGTAGCGGGCCGCGCCGGTGACCTTCTCGCGTCCGTCGATCCTGGCCGGTGCCCCGCCCACCACCTTGTCGAGCGTGGTCATCGCCGTTCCCCTCCCACGGGATTCCCCGTGAGATCGCGTACGCTCGCCGCGATCAGGTCGGCGGCGAGCCCGATCTTGAACTCGTTTCCCGGCAGGGGGCGCGCCGACGCGAACTCCGCCTCCGCCGCCGCCAGCAGCAGTTCCCTGTTCGGCCGGTGACCGGCCAGCATCCGCTCGGCCTGGTGCGCCCGCCACGGCCGCGGGGCCACCCCGCCCAGCGCCAGCCGGATCTCCCGCAGTGACCCGCCGCCCTCCGTCGTGACCAGGGCCGCGACCGAGACCACCGCGAACGCGTAGGACCAGCGGTCGCGGACCTTGCGGTATCGCATGGCCGCGCCGTCCGGGGGCGGCGGCAGCTCGACACCGGTGATCAGGTCGCCGGGCTCCAGGACCGTCTCGCGATCGGGGGTGTCGCCGGGCAGCAGGTAGAGGTCGTGGAGCGGCACCGCCCGCTCCTTTCCGCCCGCGAGCCTGATGTGCACCACGGCGTCGAGAGCGGCCATCGCCACCGCCATGTCGGACGGGTGGGTGGCCACGCAGCTGTCGGAGGTGCCGATCACACCCAGGTCGCGGTGACTGCCGCCGATCGCGGAACAGCCCGTACCCGGGTCGCGCTTGTTGCACGGCTTGGTGACGTCCTGGAAGTACGGGCAGCGCGTGCGCTGCAGCAGGTTGCCGCCGGTGGTGGCCATCGACCTGAGCTGTCCGGAGGCTCCGGACAGCACGGCCCTGGCGAGCATCGGGAAGCGCTCCCTGATGCCCCGGTCGCCGGCCAGGTCGCTGTTGCGCACCGTCGCGCCGATGAGCACGCTTCCGTCGGCCCGGTGCTCGATCCGGTCGTACGGCAGCCGGGTGACGTCCACCAGCCTCGCCGGCCGGGCCACGCCGAGTTTCATCAGGTCCACCAGATTGGTTCCGCCGGCCAGGAACATCGCGTCGGTGCCGTCCACGACGGCGGTGGCGGCGGCGCCGGGGTCGGTGGCGCGCTCGTAGGCGAAGGGTCTCATCGGTTGCCTCCGGGACTCGACCCGGCGACGTCGAGGACCGCCTCGACAACCCCGGCGTACGCCCCGCAGCGGCAGAGGTTGCCGCTCATCCGTTCGCGGACCTCTTCGGCGTCCAGGGCGGCGCAGGAGGCGACACCGGCCGCGACGTCCTCGGTGACATGACTGGGCCAGCCCGCATCCGCCTCGGCGAGCGCGCCGATCGCCGAGCAGATCTGGCCCGGCGTGCAGTAGCCGCACTGGAAGCCCTCGTGGTCGAGGAACGCCCGCTGAACGGGGTGCAGGTCGTTCGCGTGAGCCAGGCCGGCGACCCCCTCGATGGTGACGATCTCCTGTCCGGTGGCGGTGACCGCGAGCGTCAGGCAGCTGTTCACCCGCCGGCCGTCCAGCAGGACCGTGCACGTCCCGCACTGCCCGTGGTCACACCCTTTCTTCGCCCCGGTCAGGCCGAGATGCTCGCGCAGCGCGTCCAGCAGGGTCACCCGGTTGTCCAGGGAGACGGAGTGGTCGGCACCGTTGATGCGCAGCGTGATATCGCTGCTGAACGCTTCGACTGCCATGCCGTTTATCCTGCCAATTACCCAATGAGAGTTGGATCACCTATTAATCTGAAAATCCAAAAGAAGCGGCAACCGTACTGCCGTGAAAATCACCGGCGGCTCGGGGAGATACCGGGATCGGCAGATGTGCCGCGGACGGGTGTCGAGAGGCGGCCGCCGGAGCCCGTCAGTCCGGTCGCCCGTCGGTGACCAGCGCAGAGACGGAGGCCCGGTGCCGCTGGAGCCGTTGCTGCCCCTGGTCCAGCATCACCACGAAGATGATCAAGGATCCCTTGATGAGGATCTGCCAGAACAGCGACACGTCCAGGATCATCAGGCCGTTGACGAGGAGACCGAGGACGACGGCTCCGACGAGGGTGCCCCGTACGGTGCCGCGTCCCCCGTTCAGCGTGGCGCCGCCGAGGACGACCGCGGCGATCGCGTTGAGCTCGAACGTCTCACCGACCTGAGGTGCCGCCACGGTCAGCTCCGAGGCGATGAGGAGACCCGCGAGCGCGGCGCAGCCGCCGGAGATCACGTAGACGACCGTCTTGACGCGGCTGATCGGGACCCCCGAGAGCTCCGCGGCCCGCTCGTTGCCGCCCGCGGCGTACAACCATCGGCCGAACGGTGTCCTGGTGAGCACCAGCATGACGGCGACGGACAGGACGATCATGATCCAGATCGGGGCCGGGATGCCGAGCGGGCGTGCGTTGCCGAGGAGGCCGAAGCCGGTGTTGCCGAGTTGGGGGCTGCCGTCCAGGTTGGTGTAGGTCAAGCCGCCGGAGATCAGCAGTGCGAGTCCCCGCGCCACGTACAGCATGCCGAATGTCGCGATGAACGGCGCCACCTCGAACCGGGTGATGAGGACACCGTTCACCAGGCCGACGAGCATGCCGACCACGACGCAGAGCACGATCACGCCCCACACGGGCGGGAAGGCGATCACGTCGACGAACCTGAGATCGAGACCTTCGAGCAACTCGCCGGCGACGACCCCGGAGAGCCCGATGACCGAGCCGACGGACAGGTCGATGCCGCCCTTGAGGATGACCAGCAGCATGCCGAGCGCGACCACCCCGTTGACCGCGATCTGCTCGGCCATCGTGATGAGGTTCGGCACGGTGAGGAACGAATCCGTCAGCATGCCGAAGAGCACGATCAGGGCCGCCAGCGCGATGAGCGCCCGGAACTCGAACAGGCCGTTCAGCAGGGACAGGTGGCGCGCCCGGGTCGCGATCCGCTCCGGCGGGGGGCGGCCCGGAGGCGCCGGTGCGGGGGGTGTTCCCTGAGGTGTCAATTCGCACCGCCCTCGGCCCTGTCGACGGTGACGCCGTCCAGCGCGCTCATCAGCTCCTCCCGGGTTATCGCGCCACGCCGGAAGTCGCCGGTGACGACCCCGCGGGCGAGCACCAGCAGCCGGTCGGGGATGTGCAGGGCCTCCTCGGCGTCGGACGTGGTGAAGAGGACGGCCAGGCCGTGTCGTGCTCGTGCCGCCAGAAGCTCGAAGATGTCGGCCTTGGCGCCGACGTCGACGCCGCGCGAGGGCTCGTCCAGCAGCAGTACCAGGGGATCGGTCAGCAGCGCCCTGCCGATGACCACCTTCTGCTGGTCGCCGCCGCTCAACGATTCGACGGGCGCTCCGGCGTCGTCCGTCCTGAGGGTGACGTCGGAGATCATCCGATCGACGGCGTCCAGTTCGCGCTCCCGGGAGACGAACAGCCGTCGGACGAACCTGTCCAGTCCGGCCAGGGAGAGGTTCTCCCCGACCGACATCGTCTGGATGAGGCCGTCGCGCCGCCGGTCCCGAGGGACAAGGATCAGGCCCCGGTCGATGCGGTCGCGGATGCTCGCGCTCTCCAACGGGACGCCCGAGAGCAGGACGTCACCCGACTGCGAGGGGATCCGGCCGGCGAGCGCCTCCAGCAGTTCGGTCAGGCCCGAGTCCACCAGGCCGTAGATCCCCACGATCTCGCCCTCCCCGACGGTCAGGGAGAGGTCGTCGATCACGAGATGACCGGGATTGGCCGGAGCGGCCACCGAGAGCCCGCGCAGGGTCAGCAGTTCCTCCTCTCGTGGCTCCGCTCGTGACGGCGGTGGCTCCGCCTCGATGACCTGGGTGAGGCGTGCGAACAGGGCCTCCCGGTCGGGGCCGACCATCTGCTCCACGACCCACCGGATATCGACGGTCTTGGCGTTCGCGGTGGCGGCCAGCCGCCCGTCGCGCAGTATGACGACGTCATCGGCGATCTTCAGCACCCGGTCCGGTTGATGGGAGACGTAGACGACCGCGCCTCCGCTCGCGGTCAGCTCCCCGATGGCCCGGAACAGCGCCTCGACCTCCGGAGGAGTGAGCGCCGAGGTGGGCTCGTCCATGATCAGCACCCGGGCCTCCTGGAGGAGCGCCCGCGCGATCTCGACGATCTGCTGCCGGGCCGGGCTCAGGTCACCGACCAGCCGATCGGGATCCAGGTCCTCTCCCAGACTGTGCAGGATCGCCGCGCTGGTGGCCCGCTGGGAGGAGCGGTCGATCACCCAGGGGCCCCCGCAGATCTCGCGGGCCAGGAACAGATTGTCCTGGATGCTCAGATTGGGGAAGAGATTGAGTTCCTGAGGGATGATCGAGATGCCCCGGTAGGCGGCGTCGCGGGGAGACCGGAGCCTGACGGGCTCCCCGTCGAGTTCGACGTGGCCGGTGGTGGGCTGCTCGATCCCGGAGAGGATCTTCAGCAGGGTCGACGTGCCGGCTCCGTTCTTGCCGAACAGCGCGGTCACCCGACCGGCGGCGATGTCGAAGTCGACACCCCTGAGCACGTGCGTGTTCCCGTACACCTTGGTGACGTCGCGGGCGCTCAGGATTTTGGTCGCCGCGGTCTTCACGGCATCTCCTTGATCGAGACCGGGGTGATGGTCACGACGGAGGGGGTGAGGAAGTTGAAGGCACCGACGAAGGAGATCTCCTTGCCGTTCAGGTGCTCCGGGTCCAGGTTCTTGAGCAGATTCCTCCACAACTGGTTGTTCAGCGCGGTGGCGGCGGCGGCGTACTCCGCCTGGTTGCGGAACCGCCTGAATCCGATGCCGGCCGCGTCCCGCAGCGCCGTGCCGTTGACGGCAGGACCCACCTGCAACGAGACCCGGGTGCCCGGTGGCAGGCCCGGCACGGTCACGGGCATCAGCCCGGACTCCGCCACTCCGGCCCTGCCGGTGCCCTTGACCGCGAAGTTGTAGGGGCCGTTGCCCTGCCGGACGCCGTAGCGCCTGTCGGCCGCTCTCTTGTCGGTGGTCACGGCCTTCACCAGCACGGGCAGCTCGACCGCCCTCCTCCTGATCGCGGGCACGACCTCGCTCTCGTACGTCCGCGCTCCGAAGGCGGCCGGGTCGAACCGGGCGCCCGACGCCGCGACCGACTCCGCGGAGCGGTAATGGGTGCTGAGCCCGATGGCGGCCAAGAGGGCCGCCGTCAGGGCGGCGGTCACCCATCTCGCCGGGATCCGCCGGCGGGGCACCTGCCCGCCGCGCGCGTGTGCCGCAACCGGGGTGCTCATCACAAACCTCCAGCTCGGGAGGATGTCAAGACCCGTATACCCGTTCGCGCGGCTTCCACTGAATCCTCCCTGAACGGGAGCCGATCGAGCCGCCGGAAACCCTCGCGTGTTCTGTCCTGCGGCGGTCACGACACCGTGCGGATCCCGGCGGCGGTCGGCTACTCACCGTGACTCCCATGCGCCATACCCTGTCTGTTGCTTGAAACTTCACCGATGTACGGTGTCGTTTGCTGTGGGATAGATGGGAATTTGTGTCCGTTTCGCCGACTCGCTCGCGCACCATGGTCTCTGTTCGTAGGATCTATGCCGAACCTTGACCAAGGCGTGTAAGCCTTAAGGGCCGGTGCGAGCCGGTCGATGGATCTGGAATGGGGAGAGACTGTGCTGAAGTCCAAGACGCGGCGGCGCGTCGCGGTCAAGACAGCCGCGATCGCCGCGGCGGGCGCGGGCGTTCTTTTCGGCGCGGTCCCTGCGGTCGCCTCCATGTACGCCGACCCCAACCCGGTCAGCTACGCCTGCACGCTCGGCGGCGTGTCGTCACCGTCGGCGACGTACATCTTCCAGATGGACCTCAGCGGCCCGACGGCGGCGGCGACCAACTCGCCCCTGGTGGCGACTTGGAAGATCGCTCAGCCCGCCACGGGACTCACCGTCACCCCGACCGCGCCGGCCCCGGCGGGCGCGCGTGTCGTCATCGACGCGGAGGTGCAGATCGACGCCTCTCCCTCGCCGGTCCTGGCGCTTCCCTCCGAACTCCGCTCGCTCGCGGCCACCGCCGCTCCCCCGGCCGCCGGGCAGCCGATCACCGCACCTCCCCTGCTCGTCACGGTGACCCCCAGCGCGACCGGCGTGGTGGCCTTCCAGCCGGGTCCGTTCACCCTGTACCTGGACCCCGGTACGGGGACCAACGAGGCCGAGCTGCTCGACTGCGGTGTTCCGCTCAACTCGGCCGAGGCCAGCGCCGCCGCGCTGCGGGTGACCGTGGTAACGGGTTCCCCGAGTACGAGTACGAGCCCGAGCCCGAGTGCGACTACGAGTCCCAGCCCGAGTGCGACCACGAGTCCGAGCGCCACTCCCAAGCCGACGGTCACCGTCACCCAGACCAAGACCTCCGAACCGGAAAAGCCCCCCTCCGATGGGCAGATCGACGAGACCCCCAACGGAGGGGCTGCCACGGGCGGTGGCGGGGACGCCGGCCCCGATGCCCGAATGATCATGCTCAGCGGTGTGCTGATGGTGGCGTTCGCCGGGATCGGCGGCATGGTGCTGCGGCGTCGCACCGCAGGCCGAGGCTGATCGGGGTGGCCGGATGAGCACCCCCCCGCCGGGCGGTCAACACCCCGGGCACGTGCCCCACTACCGGCCGGTCCCGGTCCAGCCGCAGTACCCGCACCCGTTCCAGCAGCAGCACGGCCCGCCCTACGGGGAGCCGTACGAGGAGTGGCCGCGAGGGGGACACCCCGACGGGCATCTCGACGGGCATCTCGACGGTGGGCGGGTGATGCGGTCGGTGCTCATCCTGGCCGGGATCGCCGGGGTGGTCACGGTGCTGGTGGGCATGCTCTACGTGCTGGCCGCGCCGGAGGAGTACGGCATGGGCGAGCGCACCACGCTGCCCCCCAGAAATCAGGCCGCGGCGGCGCCGGTGAACCCGTACTTCCAGGCGCCCCCGACCGTGCCGCCGCCCCAGCCGAGCCTGCCGGCGGCCCCGGCCATGCAGCCCTCCAGCCCGGTCCGCCTGGTCATCCCGCGGCTCGGCGTCAACGCGCCGGTCAGATCCGTCGGGCTCGACGGCAAGGGTGCGATCGAGGTGCCGCCGGTCAGCAACCCGAACCTGGTCGGCTGGTACCGCTCGGGACCCACGCCCGGCGAGGCCGGTCCCGCGATCATGCTCGGGCACAAGGACACGCGCATGGGAAGCGCGGTCTTCAGCCGCCTCGACGAGATCCGCAACGGCGACGTCATCGAGGTGCACAGAAAGGACGGCGTCATCGCCGTCTACACCGTCGGCGGGCTGGAGCAGGCGGACAAGTCGGTGTTCCCGACACAGCGGGTGTACGGCGAGTCGCCGAACCCGCAGCTGCACCTGATCACCTGTGGCGGCACCTATGACCGCACGACCGGTCATTACACGGACAACGTCATCGCCTACGCGACCATGACGAGCACCAGGATGGCCTGAGCGATACCGCCCAGGTCAGCGCAGAGCTCCTGATATTTCGCAAAAGGGTGGGGGGTCCTCTCAGTGAAGAGGACACCCCGGATAGGGCGTGGATAAAAGTTCTGTTGTAACCTCCTACTGACCGAATGATGCTCGGTTTCGCAGGCAGCTCGGTTCACACGCAGGAGGCACTGTGGCAGAGGCGTACATCGTCGGGGCGGTCCGCACCCCGGTCGGCAAGAAGAAGGGCGGTCTGTCCACCGTCCACCCCACCGATCTGGCCGCGCACACCCTCGGAGCGCTCATCGAGCGTACGGGTGTCGACCCGTCGGCGGTCGAAGACGTGATCATGGGCTGTGTCATGCAGTTCGGCCCGCAGAGCATGGACATCGCGCGCAACGCGTGGCTGTCCGCAGGTCTCCCGGAGAGCGTCGCCGGTGTGACCATCGACCGCCAGTGCGGCTCCTCCCAGCAGTCGATCCACTTCGCGGCCCAGGGCGTGCTCTCCGGCACCCAGGACCTCGTCGTGGCCGCCGGGGTGGAGTCCATGAGCATCGTGCCCATGGGGTCGAGCATCAGCGCGGCGCTGGAGAAGGGCATGCCCTTCCCCTTCGGCGAAAAATGGGTCGAGCGGTACGGCAAGCAGGAGATCTCCCAGTTCCGCGGCGCGGAGCTGATGTGCGAGAAGTGGAACCTCAAGCGCGAGCAGCTGGAGCAGTTCGCGTACGAGAGCCACCAGCGGGCGGCCAAGGCCGTCGCGAACGGCTACTTCAAGGACCAGATCGCCCCGCTCAACGGTGTCGAGGACGACGAGGGCCCGCGCCCGGACACCACGCTGGAGAAGATGGCGTCGCTGAAGACGCTGCGGGACGGCGGGCAGATCACGGCCGCCACCTCCTCGCAGATCTCCGACGGCTCCGGAGCGATCCTGATCGCCTCCGAGCAGGCGGTCCGCGACCACAACCTGACCCCCAGGGCGCGCGTCGTCACCCTGGCGCTCACCGGCGACGACCCGGTCTACATGCTGACCGCGCCGATCCCGGCGACGCAGAAGGCGCTGAAGAAGGCGGGCCTGTCCATCGAGGACATCGACGTCACCGAGATCAACGAGGCGTTCGCCCCGGTCCCGCTGGCCTGGATCAACGACCTCGGCGCCGACCCGGCCAAGGTCAACCCGAACGGCGGCGCGATCGCCCTGGGCCACCCGCTGGGCGGCACCGGCGCGATCCTGATGACCAAGCTCCTGCACGAGCTTGAGCGGACCGGTGGCCGGTACGGGCTGCAGACGATGTGCGAGGGCGGTGGCCAGGCCAACGTCACGATCATCGAGCGTCTGTGACACCGGTGCCCGCGGCCTCGAACCGCGAGGCACCGTGCGAGACGGGAAAGCCCCGGTCGGTGGACCGGGGCTTTTCGGTAGGTCAGCGACCACCCTTGCCGGGGATCCGGCGCGGCTGCCGGGTGGGCCTCATCGGCGTGGGCGGCATCGGCATCCGCTGGGGCGCCGCGGGCACGACGTGCTCGGGCAGCGGGGTGTGGGTCTTGGTGGTCTTGGCGGACTTGGACTTGCCACTGCGCTTGCGGGCGGCATGAATTCGCATATGGACTCCTTGAGGAAAGTGACGACGCGGCGAGATCCCGGGTCGGACAACTCAGCTGCCGCGTCAGACGAACGGGGCTGAAACGCTGAGTGCGGGCGGATCAGCGAAGGCTGATCGACGCCGGCTCTTAGGAGTTGATCCACATGTGAATGACCTTACGGCGCCCCTGGCGAGGCGTGCAACCGATTTGTTTGCGCCCCCGGCCGCCCCCGGCCGCCCCCGGCCGTCACGCCGGGCACCGCGATGGCCGCGGGGGAGGGGACGGCGCGGGCGGAGATCACTTCGGCACGCGGGCGACGCAGAAGACGGTCTGTCCGAACGGCGGGCGGACGAAGCGCTCGATGAGGCGGGTGAGGGGTACCACGGTGCGGTCGTAGATCTTGACCAGGCGGGGGTCGGGGTAGCCGACACCGCCGCGGCGGACCGCGGCCCACCAGGCGATGCCGCCCAGGAAGTTGATCGGCTTGAGCACGTCGATGTCCAGGCCCGCACGAGAGACCGTGCTGCGCAGGGTGGCCGGGGTGTAGCGGGTGACGTGGCCGACCTTGCGGTCGAAGTCCCCGTAAAGCTGCATGTAGCCCGGAACCCAGATGATGATCCGGCCGCCGGGGAGGGTGACCTTGGCGAGCGACCGCAGGGCCTCGACGTCCTCCTCGATGTGCTCCAGGACGTTCATCATCACGACGGTGTCGACCTTCTCGCCGATGGGGATCTCGGTCGGCAGGCCGAACTGGAGCACGTCGATGTCGTCGCGGCCCTCGAAGCGCTTCTGGAGCTGCTCCACGCAGTAGGGGTCGAAGTCGCTGACCACCAGCCGGTCGAGGCGGGGCAGGAACTGCTCGGCGAAGT
This sequence comes from Streptosporangium sp. NPDC005286, assembly GCF_040607515.1. Taxonomy (NCBI): domain Bacteria; kingdom Bacillati; phylum Actinomycetota; class Actinomycetes; order Streptosporangiales; family Streptosporangiaceae; genus Streptosporangium; species Streptosporangium sp. NPDC005286. The sequence goes on from NZ_JBEXGU010000071.1 coordinate 29,227, forward strand.
GGCCAAGCCCGGAACCGATCTCCAGCATGGACCGGCCCACGTGTGGGGCGACCATGTCGAGCTCGTACTGCCGGTAATTCCTGGCCTCGTCCCCACCAAGGTGGTTCTCCAGGGCCTCGTCACCGGCCGCGGGTTGCACTACGCGGTCATACCCAGACATGCGGTTCCGTTCAGCTCGGTTAAGGAAAGGCCGCGGCGACAGGCCGCGGCCAGGGACAGCCAGAGTCTAATGGCGCTTCCCTCAAGGCGGCCCCTCAAACGATCCACAGGCAGTGCCGCCGGGAGCCGCGCCCGGGGGATCGGCCTCCGGGTGGGCTCGCCCCCCGATTACCGGCTCCGCCGAATCAGTTATAAAGCACCTGCATTTCCGCGTTTCACGCCGTACGGGGGAAGTTCGACCTCGATACGGCGGTGAGATTTGCACCGGGGGACAAGGAAATCCCCCTGGGGAATCACCGGCCGACCGGTCCGTGATTTGAGAGGAGTGCTATTCCCGGTAAGTGGAGAAGGAGCGCGAACCGATGGAACAGGTCCAATGGTGGCGGGGGAACCTGCCCGCGGAGACGGATGGCTTCATCGGCCGGGAAGGCGAGGTGCGGCGGCTGCTGAAGCTGCTGGCCGACACACCGCTGACCACGGTCACCGGTGTCGGCGGCATCGGCAAGTCACGGATCGCGATCAGGGCCGCACGCCGGTGGCACGAACACCACCCGGACGGCACGTGGCTGGTGGAACTGTCCGGCGAGCGCGACGGTGACCTGCTCGCCCACACGGTCGCGGCGGTCCTCGGCATCCCCGAGCGGTCCGCGCGGACGCAGGACGAGACGATCGTCGAGTTTCTCGCGGGCAGGAGGCTCCTGCTGCTCCTCGACAACTGCGAGCACCTTCTGCCCGCCTGCCGCGACCTCGTCGCCCAGATCCTGGCGGCGGCGCCGGGGGTGCGGATCATCGCGACCTCCCGCCGGCCGCTCGGACTGCCGCAGGAGGCGCTGCTGCCCGTCGGACCCTTCGACGCGCCGTGGCCGCAGGAGGAGGGGATGGCGGGGAACGACGCGCTCCGCCTCCTTCTCGACCGGGCCGCCGCCGCGGCGCCCGGCCTGGAGACGACCGAGACCGGCCTGGCGGCCGCGGCCAGGATCTGCCGGCGGCTGGACGGTGTCCCGCTCGCCGTCGAGCTGGCCGCCGGATGGCTGGGGGACATGCCGGTGGAGCGGCTCGCCGACCACCTGGAGAGCCGGTTCGAGACCCCGCCCGACAGCCGGGCGCCGGTGCCCCGCCACCAGACCGTACGCGCCGCGATCAGGTGGAGCCACGAGCTCTGCGGCCCCGGGGAACGCCTGCTCTGGGCCAGGCTCTCGGTCTTCGCGGGAAACTTCGGCACGGCCGACGCCGAGTGGGTGTGCGGCGACGAGCGCCTGAGGGACGTACCGGACCTGCTGGAAAGCCTGGTGCGGAGGTTCCTCCTGGTCCGGGTTCCCGGCGGCTACCGTCAGCCGGTCACGGTCAGGGAGTACGGCAGGGAGCGGCTCGCCCTGCTCGGGGACGAGGCCAGGCTGGCGCGGCGGCACCGCCACCACTACCTCGACCTGGCGCGCAGGGCCGAGACCGGCTGGTACGGCCCCGGACAGGAGGAGTGGGCCGCCCGCCTCGCCTTCGCCATGACCGACCTGCGTCTCGCCCTCGACCCCGCCTCCCCGGTGTCCGTCGAGCTCGCCGGCACGCTCTGGATCCTCTGGTTCTGCCTGGGCCGGTTGAACGAGGGCCGCCACCACATGGCACGCGCGCTCGAATCGGCTTCCGTCACCGACCCCCACCTGCCCAGACTCCTGTGGGCCGACGGCTGCGTGGCCATCGCCAGGGGTGAGCTGGAGCGGGGTCGCCGCCGGGCAGAGGCGGCGTTGTCCGCGGCCCTCGACTGGGGCGACTACGCGGCGGCCGGGCACGCCCAGCTCCGGCTGGCCAGCCGTGCCCTGTGCGCCGGCGCCCTCGACGAGGTCGAGCCGTGCGTCGAGCGCGTGCGCGAGTACTTCCGCAGGGCGGAGGCCGACACGGTCGGCGAACCCCTCGCCCTGGTGACCATGGCCATGGCGGTCACCTGGCGCGGCGAGTTCGACAGGGCCGTCTCGGTGCTCAAGGAGGTGCAGCGGCTCTGTGACGCGCACGGCGAGCGCTGGGCCCGCGCCTGCGGCGACTACGTCCTGTCCATCGCCCAGCTGGGGCTCGGCAGGGTGAGCGAGGCGGCGGAGGCCGCCCGGCAGTCGCTCGACGTCAAGTGGCGCCTGCGCGACGCCGCCGGCGTGGCGCTGGCCGTCGACCAGCTCGCGGTGATCGCCGCGGTCGAGGGCGACGGCCGCCGCACGGCCAGGCTCCAGGGGGCGGTGGTACGGCTGCGGGCCACCTTCGGGCTGCGGGGCCTCGGCTCGGCGGGCATGTCCGAGCCGAGAACCGTCGCCGAGCGGACGGCCAGGCAACTGCTCGGCGACGAGACCTACGACGCGATCTTCGCCGAGGGCTACGAGACCGACCCGGACGCGGCGGTCGCCTACGCCCTCCACTGAGCGCACTCGCCCGAGGGCTTTCGCGGGAGGGCCCGCATGCGGTGAAATCTCTCAGACATCCGCAAAGGAGCCCCCCGACGGACGACGACGAGGCGATCGCCCGATCGCTGGCAGGTGACCTGGACGCCTACGAGGTCCTGGTCGCCCGCTACAGCGTGCTCGCGCACCGCACCGCGGCCATGCTCGGAGCCGCCGACGAGGCCGAGGACGTGGTCCAGGAGGCGTTCGTCAAGGCGTACCGCAACCTGACGTCCTTCCGCTGCGGCGCGCCGTTCCGGCCCTGGTTGCTGCGGATCGTGGCGAACGAGACGCACAACCTGACCCGCTCCCGAGGTCGCAGGGACAAGCTGGCCGCGCGGCTCACCGAGGCCGTTCCGCCGGTGGGTGAGGGCCCCGAGGAGGCGGCCGTCACCACCGACCGGCGGGCGCGGCTCCTCGACGCGGTGCGTACGCTGCCCGAGCGGGAACGCGAGACCGTCGTCTGTCGGTATCTCCTTCAGCTGTCGGAGGCCGAGACCGCCCAGGTGCTCGATCTTCCCGTCGGCACCGTCAAGTCGCGGACCTCCCGTGGCCTGGCCCGTCTGCGCGAGGAGGTGGCACGTGACCTCATCTGACGACCTCGAAGCCAGGCTCCTCGACCTCGGCGAGTCCCTCGACGTCCCCTCCCCGCACCCCGCCGAGGTCGCGCGGGCCGTACGGGCCCGCCTGGAAGTGCCCGCCCCCGAGGCGCCCGCGGTCACGGGTGGCCGGGGAGTGCTCCGGCGGGGGTGGGGGGCGCTGCGGGCCGGCGGGCGGGCGCGGAGGCGGGCGGCGGTCGCCGCCGTCGCGATCCTCGTCGCGCTGCTGCTGGGGGCGACGCCCGCGGGAAGGGCGGCGGTCGCGGAGATCCTGCGCTTCGCGGGCGTCGAGCTCAGGATCGGCGACCCCGGGCCCCTGCCCTCCTGGGCGCCCCAGCCACTGCCGGGCGAGCGGCGGGTCACCCTGGAGCAGGCCAGGGAGCAGGTGGCGTTCCCGATCGCCGTCCCCGCCACGCTCGGCGAGCCCGCCGAGGTCAGGGTGGGCGACGGCGGCCGGGTGGTCTCGCTGCTCTGGCCCGGCCTCAGGCTGGACGAGTACGACGGTAGCCTCCTGCTCGTCTTCCGTAAGGAGCTGGGACCCCCCTGGCCGCTGGAGACCCGGGTGGGCGACGCGGAGGCGCAGTGGATCCCGGCCCCACACGGCCTGACCTACCTGCCCCGGCGCGGCGGCGAGGCCGAGGCCCGCCCCCGCGCGGCCGGGCCCACCCTCATCTGGCAGCGCGGGCAGGTCGGCCTGCGCCTGGAGGGGGCCGGGGACATCGGCCGCGCCGAGGAGATCGCCCGCTCAGTCCGCTGAGGCCAGCCAGTCGTCGACCCCCTGGAGGAGCTTCTTGCGCACCGTCTCCGGTGCCGCCGACGCCCGTATCGACTGGCGGGCCAGCTCGGCCAGCTCCGGGTCGGAGAAGCCGTACACCTGCCTGGCGAGCTCGTACTGGGGCAGCAGTCTGGCGCCGAACAGCAGCGGGTCGTCGGCGCCCAGTGCGATCGGCACCCCCGCCTCGAACAGGCGCCGCAGCGGCACGTCCTCGGCCCGCTCGGCCACCCCGAGACCGACGTTGGAGGTCGGGCAGACCTCGCACGTGATCCCCCGGGCGGCGAGGCGCTCCATGAGCTGTGGCGACTCGGCCGCCCGCACCCCGTGCCCGACCCGGTCGGCGTCCAGCACGTCGACGCACTCGGCCACGCTGGCGGCGCCCAGCAGCTCCCCGCCGTGCGGCACGGCCAGCAGCCCCGCCCGCTTGGCCAGCCGGAAGGCCCCGTCGAAGTCACGGGCCCGGCCGCGCCGCTCGTCGTTGGAGAGCCCGAACCCGATCACGCCCTGGTCCATGTAGTGCGCGGCGAGGCGGGCGAGGGTCTTGGCGTCGAGGGGGTGGCGGGTGCGGTTGGCGGCCACCACGACCGCGATCCCTATTCCCGCGTGGTCGGCGGCCCTGCGCGTCGCGTCGAGCATCAGCTCCATGGCCGAGGTGAGCCCGCCGAACCTCGACGCGTACCCGGACGGGTCGATCTGGATCTCCAGCCAGGCCGACCCCTCGGCCGCCTCGTCCTCGGCCGCCTCGCGCAGCAGCCGGTAGACGTCGCTCTCCCGCTGCAGGACGGAGCGCGCGATGTCGTACAGCCGCTGGAAACGGAACCAGCCCCGCTCGTCGGTGGCGCGCAGCCGAGGCGGCCAGTCCTCCTCAAGCGCGTCGGGAAGGTGTAAGCCGTGTTCGCGGGCCAGCTCGACGAGGGTCGAGTGCCGCATGGAGCCGGTGAAGTGCAGGTGCAGGTGTGCCTTGGGCAGTTCGCTGAGGGGACGTGGCATTTCAATAGAGTGCCGTACCTTCGGTGACCCCCGGTGTTCTTTGGTCCCGGCCTGACGGTCCGCTCGCGCGCCGCGGAGGGCGAAAGGGGACCTGTGTGGCGGAAGGCGACGAGGAGGTTATTTCGGGGCGGGTGTGGCCGCCTTCCGGAAGTGCCCACCCTTGTCGCATCCCCCGCTATATCGAGGAAATCTAGGAAACGGGCTTTCAGTGGACCATGTCTCCGTGCGACGGTAGATGCACACGTTGTCAGGACGCTGGGGCTGCCATGAAAGCGGACGTCTTCGTCGGCAGGGAGACCGAACTCGCCGACGTCTCCGCACTGCTCGAAAGGGTGCGGCACGTCACGCTGACCGGTCCGGCCGGAGCCGGGAAGACCTGCGTCGCCCTGCGGCTGGCCCGCACCCTCGAACCCCGGTTCCCGGACGGCGTCCACATCGTGGAGCTGTCGGAGGCACCCGGCGACCTCGACTCCCTGGCCGAGACGTTCGCCGACGCGATCGGCGTCCGCCGCAGGCCGGGCGTTCCCGCGCTGCGGGCGCTGGTCGACGAGCTCGTCACGCGCCGGACCCTGCTCGTCCTCGACACCTGCGACCGCGTCGTCGGCGTCACGGGCATCCTGGTCGGCCTGCTGTTGCGCTCAGTCGAGGGACTACGTGTCCTGGCCACCAGCAGGCAGCGGCTGGGCCTGCCCGGCGAGCACCTCTACCCGGTCGGCGGTCTGCCCGACGCCGACGCCGTCAGCCTGATCGACACCCTCACCGCCGGTCTGATCGGCGGCCCCGACGCGGCCGAGCTCTGCGGGCGCCTCGACAACCTGCCGCTGGCGATCAGGCTCGCCGTGGCCGGAGGCGGCCCCGGGATCCTCGACGGGCTGGTCACCCTCGACGGCCGCCCGCTCTCCACGGCCGGGCTCGCCGCCTTCGACGGCCGCATGGCCTCACCCGACGAACTCGCCGCGGCCTTCGAGAGCCGTACGGCCCCCTCAGCCGGTCGCGGGACCCACGGCGAAGGGCCCGACGCGGAACCGCACCGGCTCCCCTCCGCTCCCCGGCGGCACAGCTCCATGCGCGTCGCCCTCGGCTGGAGCCACGAACTCTGCACCCCGCCGGAACGCCTGCTGTGGGCACGGGCCTCGGTCTTCGCCGGCACCTTCGACATCGAGGCCGCCGAGGAGGTCTGCGCCGGCGGCGTCCTCGCCGCCAAGGACATCCTCGACGGCCTGCTGGGTCTGCTCGACAAGTCCGTCCTGGTCCGCGAGGAGGGCGAGAACGGGGTCCGCTACCGCCTGCTCAACACGGTCCGCGAGTTCGGCCTGGTCTGGCTCGACCGGCTCGGCGAGACCGAGGAGATCCAGCGCCGCCACCGTGACCACTTCCTCGCCCTGTCCGCCCGCGCCGAGATGAGCTGGCAGGGCCGCCAGCTCGAGTGGTACCGCAGGCTGGTCCTCGAATGCGGCAACATGCGCGGTGCCATCGAGTACTGCTACTCCCGGCCGCAGGAGTACCGCCGCGGTCTCGACCTGGTCGGCAACCTGTGGTTCCTGTGGGCGTGCTGCGGCATGCAGGCACCCGGCGACGACCTCCTCCAGCGCGGCCTCGACCTCGACCGCACGGCCAGCCCCGAGCGGGTCAAGGCGCTCTGGGTGCACGCCTGGGTCTCGATCCAGCGCGGCGACCTCGAACGCGCCGAGCGCATCCTCACCGAGTGCGCGGCCGAGGACGCCAACGGCTACGCCACGGCCTACGTCAGCCAGTTCCAGGCCCACCTGGCCGTCGTCAGGGGCGACGTGGGCGAGGCCCTGCGGCTCATCAAGCACGCCCGGGTGCGCCACCGCTCCACCGGCAACGTCTTCCCCGGCTTCCTGCCCACCTACACGGTGGTCGCCACCGCCATGATGCTCGCCGGCCACCACGAACAGGCCGTGTCCATCCTGCGGGAGGGACGTGAGCTCTGCGAGTCCTGCGGCGACTACTGGACCCTCATCCGCCTCGACCTCCTCCTGGGCCAGGCCGAGCACCTCCTCGGCAACCCCGCGTCCGCCGCGGAGTCCGCCCGCGGCTCCCTGCGCGGAGGCCGCCTGTTCGGCGACACCATCTCGCTGATGGAGGCGCTGGAGGTGTTCGTCGTGATCGCCGAGTCATCCCCCGACGACACCTTCGCCGCCATCATGTTCGGGGCCTCCCGCGCCGCCTGGAAGAACGCCGGGGTCCCGCCCAGCCGCTCACCCATGATCGCGAGCCTGATCCGTACGTCCGAGCTGAGGCTGCGCGGGCGCCTGGGCCGGGCGGAGTTCGACCGGCTGGAGGAACAGGGAGGTTCGATCAGCCTGCGCGACGCGGTGGAACACGCGATCCAGGGGAATCTTTCTTGACGCCGCGCGGCAACCTGCCGGTCGCGATGAACAGTTTCTTCGGACGCGCCGCCGAGCTTGACGAGATCACGAAACTCCTCACCGGAACGCGCCTGCTCACCCTGCACGGCGCCGGGGGCGTCGGCAAGACGCGCCTCGCCCTCCAGGCGGCGCGGAGCGTCCGCGACGACTACCCCGACGGCGTCTGGGTGGCCGAACTCTCCTCGGAGACGGACGGCGACCTGCTCGCCGGCAGCGTCGCCGGGATGTTCGGCCTGCGCGCGAGGGCCGGACGCCCGGCCCTCGCGTCCCTCGTCGACTTCCTCGCCGACCGGCGGCTCCTGCTCGTCCTGGACACCTGCGAGCACCTCGTCGGTCCCTGTGCCGCCATGGTCACGGCCATCCTGACCGGCGCGCCCGACGTCCAGATCATCGTGACCAGCCGCCAGGAGCTCTGCCTGCCGTACGAGGTCGTCATGGGCGTCGATCCCTTTCCCGTCCCTCCGCCCGAGGCCGCCGACCTCGCGGGGTACGACGTGATGAGCCTCTTTCTGGACCGCGCGACGGCCGTCGCCCCCGGGCTGCGCACGGACGAGCGGGCCATGATGGCCGTCGCCAGGCTCTGCCGGAGGCTCGACGGCGTCCCGCTCGCCATCGAGCTGGCGGCCGGCCACGCGCGTGGCCTGTCGGCGATCCAGCTCGCCGACCAGCCCGAAGACCGCTTCAAGCTGCCGGCCGACGGCGAGGGAGTCCTCGTACGCCACCACACGCTGCGCACCGCGGCCGGCTGGAGCCACGAGCTCTGCACGCCCGCGGAACGCCTGCTCTGGGCCCGCCTGTCGGTCTTCGCGGGCACCTTCGACGAGGAGTCGGCACGCGGCGTCTGCGCGGACGAGTGCCTGCCCGACGTGGCCGGCGTGCTCGCCGTACTCGTGACCAAGTCCGTCGTCACCCGCGTGGGTGATCGCTACCGCCTGCTCGACACCATCAGGGACTACGGGCGCGACTGGCTCGACGAGCTGGGCGAGGGCGCCCTGATGCGCCGCCGCCACCGTGATCACTACCTGGCCGCCGCCCACCGCATGGACGCCCAGTGGTGCGGCCCCCGCCAGCTCGAATGGGCACGCTGGGCGCGCGGGGAACTGTCCAACATCCGCGCGGCACTCGACCGCTGCCTCGCGGGCGGCGACCACCGCACCGCCCTGGAACTGGCCGGAGCCCTGTGGGTTCTCTGGTGTCACCTGGGCCTCGTCCGGGAGGGCCGCCACTACCTCGACCGCGCACTGGCCGCCGTCCCGGCCCCGGACCGAGCCAGGTCAAGACCACTCTGGGTCGCCGCCCACCTCGCGCTCCTCGCGGGCGACATACCCCTGGCGCGCAGGCGGGCCAGGGAGAGCGCCGAGAGCGCCCGGCGCCACGGCGACGGCGAGACCGAGGCCCACGCCCACCTCCGCCTCGCCGGAGCCTGCCTGCTCACCGGCGACCTGGAGGGCGCGCGGGGGTACGCGCTGCGCGGAGCCGCCGGGTTACGGCAGGCCGAGCCCGGCTCGTCAGGCCTGTTCTCCGTTCCCCTCCTCCTGGCCATGGCCGCCACGTTCGGTGGCGACTTCGACAGGGCGGTGGAGATCCTGCGCGAGACGCGCCGGCACTGCGAGGCGCGTGGAGAGCTCTCCCAGCGAGCCCTGAGCGACTACATCCGCTCTCTGGCCCTTCTGGGCCGGGGGGAGGTCGCCGAGGCCTCAGCCGCGGCCAGGGCGGCGCTGGAGGTCAACTGGCGGCTGCGAGACGTGGTCGGCGGCGTGCTCGCCATCGACCAGCTCGCCCGGATCGCCGTGGCCGCGGGTGACGGCTCCCGCGCCGCCTGGCTCCTCGGCGCCGCGCAGCGCATCTGGATCACCGTCGGGCTGCCCGGCCTGGGGGCCGACACCATGACCCGGCTTCGCGAGGCCGCCGCGGCCCGCGCCGAGGGGCTGATCGGAGAGACCGCCTACGCGCTGGCCTTCGCCGAGGGGGCGGCCTCCCACTTCGAGTCCGCGGTGACCTACGCCCTGCGCGACTGAGCCGGACTCATCCGGCGGGCACGGAGGCCGTCCGCTCGCCACCCCGCCGGCCGGAGCCCGACCCGGCGGGGTGCGGCGGCCACTCGTCTCCCGCCGCGGGAGGCGTTCAGCGGGCCTGGCTGAGGAACTTGACGATGCGGCCCACGCCCTCGACCAGGTCGTCGTCGCCGAGCGCGTAGGACAGGCGGAAGTAGCCCGGGGTGCCGAACGCCTCCCCGGGGACGACCGCCACCTCGGCCTCCTCCAGGATGAGCTCGGCCAGCTCGGCGGAGGTCGCCGGACGGCGGCCGTCGAAGTCCTTGCCCAGCAGTTCCTTGACCGACGGGTAGGCGTAGAAGGCGCCCTTCGGCTCGGGGCAGAACACGCCCGGGATCTCGTTGAGCATCCGGACCATGGTCTGGCGGCGGCGGTCGAAGGCCTCGCGCATCTGGGCCACGGCCGACAGGTCGCCGCCGACGGCGGCCAGCGCGGCGATCTGGGCGACGTTGGAGACGTTGGAGGTGGCGTGCGACTGCAGGTTGGTCGCGGCCTTGACGACGTCCTTGGGGCCGATCAGCCAGCCCACCCGCCAGCCGGTCATCGCGTAGGTCTTGGCGACGCCGTTGAGGATCACCACCTTGTCGCCCAGCTCGGGGGCCACCGTGGCGATGCTCGCGAACGTCGCGTCGCCGTAGGTCAGGTGCTCGTAGATCTCGTCCGTGACGACCCACAGGTCGTGCTCGGCGGCCCAGCGGCCGATCTGGGCGACCTGCTCGGGGGAGTACACCGCGCCGGTCGGGTTGGACGGGGAGACGAACAGCAGGACCTTGGTCCGGTCGGTGCGCGCCGCCTCCAGCTGCTCCACGCTCGCCAGGTAGCCGGTGGTCTCGTCGGTCACCACGTCGACCTGGACGCCGCCGGCCAGCTTGATCGCCTCGGGGTAGGTGGTCCAGTAGGGGGCGACGACCAGCACCTCGTCGCCCGGGTCGAGCAGCGTGGCGAACGCCTCGTAGACGGCCTGCTTGCCACCGTTGGTGACCAGGACCTGGGCCGCGTCGACCTGGTAGCCGGAGTCGCGGAGCGTCTTGTCGGCGATGGCCTGCTTCAGCTCGGGAAGGCCACCGGCCGGCGTGTACTTGTGGAACCTGGGGTTACGGCACGCCTCGACGGCCGCCTCGACGATGTAGCCGGGAGTGGCGAAGTCCGGCTCGCCGGCGCCGAAGCCGATGACCGGGCGGCCTGCCGCCTTCATCGCCTTGGCCTTGGCGTCCACGGCCAGCGTGGCGGACTCTGAGATCGCGGAGATGCGTGCTGAGATGCGGGGACGGGTCATACCTCCATGGTTACAGAACTGTGCCGCTGTTCCCGCCGGGTATCCACTATCCGGACGGCTCGCTCCGGCAGGCCCGAGCCCCCGGGGGAGATTCGCTGAGCTGGGCGATCGCCCTCCGGTTCGACGAAGTGAGCAATCACACGTAGACTCCGGCATGTTCTTTCCGCCGCATGCGTGAACCGGCGGTCAAGACCGTGAGCCGCGGACAAACTTCGGTCCAACCGATGTATGGTGGTTCATGTCTTAGGGCACTAGCGCAATTGGTAGCGCACCGGTCTCCAAAACCGGCGGTTGGGGGTTCGAGTCCCTCGTGCCCTGCGAGGAGCGGTCCGCGCATCTGGCGTCTAGCGCGCCGCTGATATGCGTTGGACTCGATGGATTCAGGTGAGGACTGTGGCGATCGACACGCGCGGCGAAACCGCAGACAAGCCGAGCGGTGAGAAGAAGGCGAAGCGCACTTCTCCCGCCCTTTTCTATCGGCAGGTTGTCGCCGAGCTGCGTAAGGTCATCTGGCCTACGCGCAAAGACCTCATTTCGTACACCATCATCGTCCTGGTCTTCGTTCTGATCATGGTCGGGATCGTGTCGGCTTTGGATGCGCTGTTCACCGAGGGCGTGCTGAGAATCTTCGGCGGAGCCTGAGCCGCGGTCTCCGGCGGGCGGGCCGCCCTGCGGACGAGTCCATCAGCCATCGACGAAAAGAGAAAGAGCACCGTGTCCGAGTCTGCACAGTCGGCCGGCGAGCCCCGCGAAGAGCGCGAGGATGAGCTGGAGAAGGCCGTAGACGTCACCGAGGAGTCGCTTGGCGAGTCCGACGGGCAGGATGTCGACGCCGAAACCGACGCCGACGCCGAAAACGAGGCCGAGCAGGCCCCGGCCGGCGCCGTCGACGAAGACGGTGACGTCCTTCCCGACGTCGACCCGGTCGAGGAGTTCAAGCGGCACCTGCGGGGTCTGTTCGGCGAGTGGTACGTCATCCACTCCTACGCCGGCTACGAGAACCGCGTGAAGTCCAACATCGAGACCCGCACGCAGTCCCTCAACATGGAGGACTACATCTTCCAGGTCGAGGTGCCCACCCACCACGTGACCGAGATCAAGAGCGGCAAGCGCCAGCTGGTCAAGGAGCGGGTGCTGCCCGGCTACGTGCTGGTCCGGATGGAGCTCACCGACGAGTCCTGGTCCGCGGTGCGTAACACGCCCGGCGTGACCGGCTTTGTCGGTCTGTCCAACAAGCCGAGCCCGCTGAGCCTCGAAGAGGTCGCCAAGCTGCTCGCGCCCGAGCCTTCGGAAGAGGTCAAGAAGTCGACCGCGAAGGCCTCCGCCGCGACCGTCGACTTCGAGATCGGTGAGTCCGTCACCGTCATGGACGGCCCGTTCGCCACGCTGCCCGCCACGGTCAGCGAGATCAGCGCCGAGTCGCAGAAGCTCAAGGTGCTCGTGTCGATCTTCGGTCGCGAGACCCCGGTCGAGCTCTCGTTCAACCAGGTCTCGAAGATCTAGGCCGGTCGCGTAGACTTCGCCAGTCTGCCCCGCGGTCGCGGGGATGGTTCCAAGCTCGCCGCGTTGGTCAACGTACAGCCGCGGTGGGCCCCGCGTCCGCGGGGATCAGGAACCCCGTTCAGAGAAGAAGGACCCGGAGAGAAGACATGCCTCCTAAGAAGAAATTTGCGGCGCTCGTCAAGGTCCAGCTTCCCGCTGGCCAGGCCACGCCCGCGCCGCCGGTCGGTACCGCCCTCGGTCCGCACGGCGTCAACATCATGGACTTCGTGAAGCAGTACAACGCTGCCACCGAGGCCCAGCGCGGCAACATCATCCCCGTTGAGATCACCATCTACGAGGACCGCACCTTCACCTTCGTCACGAAGACGCCTCCGGCGCCTGAGCTGATCAAGAAGGCCGCCGGTGTCGCGAAGGGTTCGGCCGTCCCGCAGAAGGACAAGGTCGGCAAGCTCACCAAGGAGCAGCTGCGCCAGATCGCCGAGACCAAGATGCAGGACCTCAACGCCAACGACATCGAGGCGGCCGAGAAGATCATCGCCGGCACCGCCCGGTCGATGGGCATCACGATCGCCGACTAGCAACACCCGCCGTACGGACCCGGCGGCGACCTCGCGGCGATGAACCTCGTCCGCGAGATCGAACAGGGGCCGGCGGCTAACGCGATCTCGATCGCGTCAGACCACCAAACGTCGAAGTAAGTGGAGGGGCCGGCGCAGGCCCACACCACGGACACTCGGATTCACAGGAGTGAGCAAGTGAAGCGCAGCAAGGGATTCCGCGCCGCAGCGGCGCAGGTCGACCGAGACACCCTGTACAGCCCGGCCCAGGCGGCCAAGCTGGCCAAGGAGACCAACGTCGCCAAGTTCGACGCCACCGTCGAGGTGGCCCTGCGGCTGGGTGTCGACCCCCGCAAGGCCGACCAGATGGTCCGTGGCACCGTCAACCTCCCGCACGGCACCGGCAAGACCGCCCGGGTCCTGGTCTTCGCGACCGGCGACCGTGCCGAGGAGGCCCGCGCCGCGGGTGCCGACATCGTCGGTGCCGACGAGCTGATCGACGAGGTCGCCAAGGGCCGCCTCGACTTCGACGCCGTCGTCGCCACCCCGGACCTCATGGGCAAGGTCGGCCGCCTGGGCCGCGTGCTCGGCCCCCGTGGCCTGATGCCGAACCCCAAGACCGGCACCGTGACCCCGGCCGTCGGCAAGGCCGTCACCGACATCAAGGGCGGCAAGATCGAGTTCCGTGTCGACCGGCACGCGAACCTGCACTTCATCATCGGCAAGGTGTCCTTCGGCGAGCGTCAGCTCATCGAGAACTACGCCGCCGCCCTCGAAGAGGTGATCCGTCTCAAGCCGTCCGCGGCCAAGGGACGCTACGTCAAGAAGGTCGTCTTCTCCACGTCCATGGGCCCCGGCATCCAGGTCGACCCCAACCAGACGCGGGCGCTGACCGCCGAGCTCGACGCCTGATACCAGACGTCTTTCGCAGCGGGGGGGCAACGCAGAGGGGTTGGGGGGTGTGGGGT